>DAOTYR010000135.1:0-23882 GCA_034434655.1 Chloroflexaceae bacterium | reverse complement strand
GCCTATGTTCACGTTAGCCGTGCATGCGGCTGCGCCGCACAACGCCCGATGAACATCGCCTGGGAGCGCGGGCGGCCCGTCCTCGTCGCGTCTCCGCGGGCACGGTGACTGCCCCCCTCCCCAGCCCTCCCCCCGCTGGGGGGAGGGAGTCCGGCGCCTCCCCGCAGCGGGGGGAGGTCAGGAGGGGGGGTCAGCGCCGCATGCGCGTAGGTGAGCAGCCTATGTTCACGTCAGGAGCATCCGTATGACCGTACAACCTATCTTCGCGGCCGTGGCCGCCGCGTTGCTCTTCCTGGCGACGCTGAGCTTCGTCGCGTCGCCCTCCGCCGGGGCGCAAACCACCGCCGGGCCTGCCGTGTCCCGCGACATGATCGGCATCGTGGTCCGCGATCCGTGGTATGAGTTTGGCACCCATCCCGCCTACCCCAACCGGCCCAACTACATTGCCCAGGAGCGCATGGGGCAGATCCTGGCCGAGGCGGGGGTGCGCCGGGTGCGCGTGGAGTTTCTGGTGCGCGACCGCGGCGCGGGCTCGTTTGCCGAGCAAATCGCCCGCTATGACTACTTCATCAACGAGGTGGCCCCGCGTCATGGTCTCTCGGTGATGGGCCTGCTCGGCTTTGGCCTGGTGGACATCGATCCGCGCGATCGCGCCTACGGGTTGATTGCCAGGACCGACACTGATCCGGTCTACGGCGGAGGCGTCAACCCCTACATGCGCCTGTGGCTCGACCGGGCGCTGCAGATTATGAACCGCTACCAGGGGCGCGTGGCCGCCTACGAGATCCTGAACGAGCAGAACCGTCTACCGGCCGAACAGGGTTTCGCCGGGGGCGAAGGGATCGACCCGGTGTTGACGGGACGGCTCCACACCAAGCTGTACCGCTGCTTCAAGCGCAACGAGTGCGATCACCGTTCCGAGGACCCCACCTGGCGCGCTGGCATCACCCTGGTCATCGGCGGCCTGCATCCCAGAGGGAGCGACATGCTCCTGCCGAGCGGGCGTCGCTTGATGACCGACCGTGACTACCTGGTCGAACTGTACACCTCGGAGCCATTCAGCAGTTACTTCGGCGCCTATGGCGCCTACCCCGCCGACGCCCTGGGCTACCATCCCTACCCCGCCGAGATCCGTCTCGCCGCTCCGGTAGAAGAGGAAGTCGGGCGGATTGATCAACGCCTGGAACTGCTCCGGCTACGGCTGCGCCAGGCCCTCCAGGCAACCAGCCCCGCAGCCGCCGAAGTTCCCCTCTGGATCACCGAAATCGGCTACAACGCCGCCTATCTGCAGCAGAACAGCGCCGGGCAGGCCGCCTTTCTGCGCGCCGTCTATCGCCAGATGGCCGCTCGCAGCGATGTCGCGGTAGTGTTCTGGTTCAAGTACGAGGATTTTCCGCCCCTCAGCGGCCCGAACGCCCAGCACTGGGGCATCGTGCGCATTCCCTTCGTCGAAGATCCGCGCTGCCCGGGCGGCGCCTGCTACGATCCTGCCGGCGAGCCCGCCTTTCGCCGCGAGGCCTACTTCACCCTGCGCGAAGTGGCCGGCCTTCCGGTCGAGCGGCGCTTCCTGCCCCTGGTGGGACGCTGAGACATAGTTCAAACGCACGTGGCCATCCAGCCTTCAGCGCTACAGCTTTACAGACCGGTTCTGTGGAGGCGTGGAGCTGTGGAGGTGTGGAGCAACGGTCAGACTGGCATAGCCCTTCTGAAGCCATGTCTGAGCCCAATACCTTGCACATAAGGCGCTACGCGCGGCATGGCCCTCCTCCCAACCTCCCCCCGGCGGTGGGAGGCGCCGCGGACTCCCTCCCCGGAAGTTTTCAATGCCCAACTTCTGCACAGCAGATCTCGAATATATGCAGCATACAGACGTAATCAGGAGATGCTATACTCTGAGCAGGTTGCAGGCGCCACGTGAAAGGGGAAGGCCAGATGGACACACTTGCCGCTACCCGGCTGGTCAATCAACTCACGGCGCAACAGAAGCAGATCTGCCAGAACGTCGCGGGACGCCTGCTGCGCGCCTATCCCGAGCTGTCGCGCATGCTGCGTCTGGAAGAGAACTACACCGCCCCGGAGCGACTCGCGGCCGTCTCGGTGGAGCGTTTGAGCGAACTGGTGCGCTCGGTGCTGCTCTTCGAGGCGCCCACGCTCGCCGACAAGGAGATCACCTGGGCCCACGGCGTCCTGCCGCGCCACGGGGTCACCTACCAGCATCAGTCGGCGATGGTGCGCTGGTTCTTCGAAGAGGTGCGCAGGCTGCCCCTTACCCCCGAAGAACTGGCCCTGACGGCGGAGATCGAGCAGTATTTCCTCAATCTGGTGAGTAGCGTCTACCGGGTGAACTGAGAGAAAGCCGGGGCAAGCGGGTTTCTCCAGCGTCCGGCCTCGCCAGGAGCGGGGGCAACCGGGTTGCCCTAAACCTAATCCTTTTCAAATGTGGAGGGGTATGCGGGGAGGCTTCGCCTCCCCGCACCCGTTTGCCCGCCCGCGGCGGCCAGGCGGCCTGGCACAACCTCCACACCCTCCCGCAGGCGGGGGGATGGGGGAACCTGGTTCCCCCATGTTCATCTCAGGCCAGAAACAGCGGTTCGCCCTCGGAGCGCTGGCCGAGATAGGGCGCATCGCCGACGACCTGGCGCAGCGCCAGCGCGGCGCCGCCCGGCGCGACCAGGCCGAACAGCCCGGCGGCGACAACCGTCTGGGGGGCCAGTTCCGGGTCGGCGATCCAGATGATCTGGGGCAGACTGGTGGGCAGGTTGACGGCGTAGGCCGAGCCGTGGGTGCTGAGGTAGTCAACCAGAAAAAGGTGGAACATGCGCTGCGGCGCCGATGAGGCCAGCGAGGCGATCAGCAACGAGGTGCCCGCATCATCGTTGAGCTGGTGCACCGCGAAGAGCAGATTATTCTCCAGCCGCAGCAACCCCAGATCGAGCGTGTGGTACGTTGTGTAGCAACGCCAGCTCAGGCTCAACGCCAGGCGGTACTGCCGCGTCTCCAGCAGATGCTCAAAGGCGCTGAGGGTGGGATCGTCGTCAATCTCACCACTGGCGTCAAACACGAAACAGTGCTCGAGATCCACAGGCTGGGGAGGGATAAAAATCGCGCCGTCAGGCGTGGAGAGCCGTTGCTGCGTGAACTGCGTTGCCAGGCGCTGGCAGTTGCTGGTTCGCCCCATCGCTTCGCTCCTTTGCTCGCGCGACACCTCGCAGACGAGTTCGTCCGCGAACGTGCCCTGTTGCCCTGGCCGCGAGGCTGGCGCCGTCACAAGCTGCTGGGTGCTCGCCGGGTCGGGCGCTACGGCGCCGCCGTGCCAGATAGTTCCATATGCCGATAGAACCCATCGGCTACCGAAGCGTGCGTGACAACGGCAGTGTACGTCGTATGTGCGCGAAGTTTATCCTCTTTCCATAGGTGCTGTCGCAGTATAGCACAGATTACGCGCCCTGTCATCGTGTGCAAGGTGGCCCCAGTTGCACAAATGATGCACAAGTATAATCCTTCAAAGGCGTTCATAAGACCTGGCTACAAACCGCTCCGATGAAACCGGGTTTTCCTGGGAGGGTGAAACCCTCCCAGACCCTGCCGTGCCAGGGCTGATGCAAGCTCCACCTCCCGTGGCGGGGGCTGGAGCTTGCCCCGGAGACGTTGACCGGCCCTGCCTGCCTCCGGCCAGGATGGACGCATCCGCCGCCCGGCTGGTACAATGATGGGCATGGATGCGCTCCCCCCGCGGAGCCGTGAGCGGTCCAGACAATGACGTGCAATGGACGCGCAGAAGCTAACCTACTTTCTGGCCGCCGCACATACGCAGAACTTCCGCAAGGCGGCCGAACTGTGTTACGTGGCCCAGCCGGTTCTCAGCCGGCAGATCGCCGCGCTTGAGCAAGAACTGGGGGTGGAACTCTTTACCCGCCAGAGCCGCCGGGTGAGCCTCACCCCCGCCGGGACGGCCTTTATCGCCCATGCCCGCGACATCCTCGAACGCATGCAGACCGCCCGTCAGAGCATGGCCTCGCGGCGCGACCAGGCCGGCGGCGTGTTGAACGTCGGCTGCATTGAGCCGCTCTCCGACACCTTGCTGCCCCCGGCTTTCGCTCTGTTTCAACAGCGCTTCCCCGCCGCGCGGGTCAACGTGACGGTCAGCGGCACCGAGGAGTTGTTCGGGATGGTGGAAGCGGGCAAGCTCGAACTGGGCCTCTTCGGGCTGGCTCCCGAGCGCTTACGCTCCCAGCCCTTCCTGGTGGTCCACGAGTTGTACCGCGATCGCCTGGCGCTCCTGGTCGCCGCGGATCACCCCCTGGCGCGCGCGGAGCGCCCGGTCGGCGTTGAGCAACTCTTCGTCGAACGCCTGGCCCTGCTCAACCAGCGCTTCGCCATGCGCCGCATCCTCGAGCGCATCTTCGCCCAGCACTCCCGCGAACTCAACCCCGTGCTGAACATTGACAACGTCGCCACGCTCAAGCTGATCGTCCAGCACGGCGGCGTCAGCACCGTGCTGCCCCAGTCGCTCCTCTCCCCCGCCGAGCGCCAGAGCGGCATGGCCGCCCTCCCCATCCACGACCTGCCCGACATCTTCACCTTCGCCCTGGTGTACCGGCGCGAGGCCACTCTGTCGGCGGTGGCCGAGGGTTTCATCACCGCCGTGACCGAGAGCGTCGCCATCGCGCGCCCGGGGTAGAGGCGAACGAACGCCGGTTCGCCCCCGCCCTGTGCGGGCGAAACATCGTTCGTCCCCGTTTGCCCCGATGTCCACACCAGCCGTCTATGCGGCTGCGCCGCGCACCGACGGGATGAAAAAAGGTTCTTCCCCGTGGCCCGGGTGCGCGGGCCTCCGGCCCGCATCCGCAATGGGATAAAAAGGTTGTCCTGAGAGGGCTTTGCCCTCCCAAACCCTCCCACGGGGCGAGGGTATGGGGAACCCAGGTTTCCCCATACCCCTGCTCGAGGATTGCGCCCTCACCCTTCCGCGGGCGGGGGTGTGGGGAAACCCGGTTTCCCCACACCCCTCTCCGATAGGCTGCAACTCGTCTTAGCGTATCACCCTGGAACCAAAGAGGTACTGGACAGGGTCTTCCCCCGGATCTATGCTACCAGGGTAGAAACGTTTCACTCGCGACTGTTTTGCCTCCGGCGGGCTGGGGTCTGGGGAAACCCGGTCGCCCCACACCGCTCCAACCGATATGGTTTCGCCGGGCGGCCTTGTGCGGAACCGTGGAGGGCCTACGGCGCTCCACCCCTCTCCGCCGGAAAGCGACCGCGCACCTCTAACGTGAACATAGGCTGCTGGAGCAGGGGTGCGGGGAAACCGGGTTTCCCCACACCCCCGCCCGCGGCAGGGCCTGGCCCTCGGCGAGGGGTGTGGGGAAACCTGGTTCCCCCATACCCCCCACCCGGTGGAAGGGTTTGGGAGGGCCAGGCCCTCCCAAGACGAACCTATTTTCATCCCGTCGGTGTGCGGCGCGAGCCGCATGGACGGCTGGTTGCAAGCTGAAAGACTCGGACCAATGACGCTCCGGAGGAAAAACCTATGATTGAAGCATTCGAGTTTGACGTTCGTGAACGACCGAACCTCACCTTCGCCCAGGCCGAGGTGCTTTCGGATTACCGCCTGGGCTGGCTCAGCCGCCATGTCAGCCTGATCGGCCGGCGCGAGGTGATGAGCGGCAATGCCAAGTTCGGCATCTTTGGCGATGGCAAGGAGGTGGCCCAACTGGCCCTGGCCCGGGTGATGCGCCCCGGCGATACCCGCGCTGGCTATTACCGCGACCAGACCCTGCTCTTTGCCCTGGGCCTCCTGACTCCGCAGCAATTTTTCGCCCAACTCTTCGGCCATGCCGACGTCACGGCCGACCCCTCCACCGCCGGGCGGGCGATGAACGCCCACTTCGCCACCCGGCAACTCGACGCCCAGGGCCGCTGGTTGCCCCAGACCGCCACTCCGCAGAGTTCCGCCGACATTTCCCCCACCGCGGGCCAGATGCCCCGTCTGGTGGGCCTGGCCTACGCCTCGCGCCTCTACCGCGAACTCGACGCGCTGCGCCACCTGAGCCACTTCTCCCACCACGGCGATGAGGTGGCTTTCGGCACCATCGGCAACGCCAGTTGCGCCGAGGGCTTTTTCTGGGAGGCGATCAACGCCATCGGCGTGCTGCAAGCCCCGGCGGTGATCTCGATCTGGGACGATGGCTACGGCATCTCCGTGCCCAATGAATACCAGATCAGCGGCGGCGATCTCTCGGCGCTGCTGGCCGGCTTCCGGCGGCGCCCCGGCTCACCTCAGGGCTTCGATCTCTACACCGTCCGCGGCTGGGACTACCCGACCCTGCGCGAGGTGTACCTGCGCGCCGCCGAGCGGGCGCGCGCCGGGCACATTCCCGCCCTTATCCACGTCATCGAGATGACCCAACCCCAGGGCCATTCGAGTTCGGGCAGCCATGAGCGCTACAAGTCGCCCGAGCGCCTGGAGTGGGAGCGCGCCTACGACCCGCTGCAACGGATGCGCGCCTGGATCATCGAAACGGGCCTGGCCGACCCGGAGGAACTTGACGCGATCGAGGCAGAGACCCGCGCCGAGGCCGAGGCGGCCCGCGAGCGGGCCTGGGAGGCCTATCTGGCCGGGCCGCGCGCCGAGGCCCGCGATCTGGCCGGCCTGCTGGCGGCCGTCGCCCCCTCGGCGGACGACCCCGCCGCGCTGCGCGCCCTGGCCGCGGACCTGCAAGCCGCTGCGAAGCCCCTGCGCCGCGAACTAATGGCCGCGGCCCACGCGGCGCTCGCGCAAACCCGCGCGCGCCCGACCCCGGCGCGCGCCGCTCTGGCCGCCTGGCGCGCCGGGCAACTCGCCCGCGGGCGTGAACGCTACGGCTCGCACCTCTATCGGGAGGACGCCAGCGCTGCCACCCGCGTGCCGGCGGTGCCCGCGCGCTACGCCGCCGACGCGCCGGAAGTGCGCGGCTTCGAGATCCTGCGCGCCACCTTCGACGCCTGGCTGGCCCGCGACCCGCGCGTGTGCATTTTCGGCGAGGACGTGGGGGCGCTAGGCGACGTCAACCAGGGCACCAGCGGCCTGCAACAGAAGTACGGCAACCTGCGGGTCAGCGACACCGGCATCCGCGAGGCGACCATCATCGGCCAGGCCATCGGCATGGCCATGCGCGGCCTGCGCCCGATTGCCGAAATCCAGTACCTCGACTACATCCTCTACGCCCTCAGCCCGCTGAGTGACGACCTGGCCAGCCTGCACTGGCGCACCCGCGGCGGCCAGGCCGCCCCGGTCATCGTGCGCACCCGCGGCCACCGCCTGGAGGGTATCTGGCACTCCGGCTCGCCGATGGGCGCCCTGGTGCACCTGCTGCGCGGCATGCACATCTGCGTACCCCGCGACATGACCCGCGCCGCCGGGTTCTACACCACCCTGCTGCAGGCCGAGGAGCCGGCCCTGGTGGTCGAACCGCTCAACGGCTACCGCCGCCGCGAACGCCTGCCCGCCAACCTGGGCGAGTACAGCCTCCCCCTCGGCGTCCCCGAGATCCTGCGCCCCGGCGCGGACGTGACCGTGGTGACCTACGGCGCCTGCTGCGCCATCGCGCTGGAGGCCGCCGAGGCCCTGGAACAGGCGGGGATCGCTGTCGAGGTGATTGACGTGCAGACCCTGCTACCCTTCGACCTGCACGGAGTCATCGGCGAGTCGCTCAAGAAGACCAGCCGGGTGATCTTCTTCGACGAGGACGTGCCGGGCGGCGCGTCGGCCTACATGCTCCAGCAGGTGCTCGAGGTCCAGGGCGGCTACTGGCATCTGGACGCCCCGCCGGTGACGCTCACCGCCCGGCCCCACCGCCCCGCCTACGGCAGCGACGGTGACTACTTCTCCAAGCCCAACGCCCAGGATCTCTTCGATGCGGTGGTGGGTTTGATGGAGGTTTAAGACCGATCAAATACCAGGAGGTACGCGGTCGCCTTCCGGCGGGGAGGGGTCAACCAACCGGTTGTTGCTCGCCCGCGGCGGGAGGGCCGCGGGGGTTGCGCCGGGCCGCCTGGCCGCCGCAGGCGGGAACAGGGGTATGCGGGGTGACTGTTTAGCCTTGAGGTAACCCACGCGCCCGGGAGCGCGGGCGTCCCGCCCGCGTCGCATCTCCGCGGGCAAGCTGCCCGCGCTCCCGGGAGACACGTGAACCCTTCCTATGCGGTGAGGCTGCGCCTCGCCGCACCCCTCCACCGCGTACGTCCTGTCAACGAAGGTGACTGCCCCCTCCCCAACCCTCCCACGCTGGGGGAGGGAGTCCGGCTCCGCCTACGCTGCCTCTTCGAGCACGCGCGCGGCGGCCACTTCCCAGGGTGTCGCGCGGCCGCGCCGTTCGGCCTGTGCCGCCGTCGCCGGGTCGAGCGCGGCGCGGGTCGCCGCCAGCACGGCTCGCGCCGCGTCCACCGTTTCGCGCCAGGTGGCCGGATGGGCCATGGCCAGGGTGGCCAGTTCGTGGGCCTGCTCCGGCGCGCCGGTTTCGCTCAGCACCGTCGCCAGCCCCACCAGGGCGTCCATCACATAGGGCGCCACCCCCACCTCGCGGGCCAGCCGCAGCGAGGCCAGCCAGTGCCGGCGCGCCGCGGCCAGGTCGCGCGCCGCGTAGGCGCCCTCGGCCAGATTGGCGTGGGCCGCAGCGGCCCCGTGACGGTCGTCCAGGCTCTCGAAGATGTTCAGGCTCTCGTTGAGCAACTGGCGCGCGGCGGCGTGGTCGCCCATCAGCCCCAGCACCCGCCCCAGGCTGCACAGGCTCCAGGCTGCGCTCACCTGGTCGCCCATGGCGCTGAAGAGGGTGCTGCTTTCGGTCAGCAGATCCCTGGCCCGGGCGTAATCGCCCTCGCTGCCCGCCAGGTCGCCCAGGGCGTCAAGGGCCCAGGCGATGCCGGGCTGGTGGCCGAGGGCCTGGTAGGCGGCCAGACCCTCCTCCAGCAACCAGCGCGCGCGTTGCGCTTCATCGCGCTCGCTGGCGACGATCCCTAACCCGGTGAGGGTGTAGGCCACGTCGAGGGCATGGTCGTGGGCGCGCAGCACCGGCAGCGCCGCCTCCAGGTGTTGCTCGGCGGCGGCGAATTCGCCGATCCAGCAGTACAACGCGCCGGCGCGCGCCCTGGCCCGCGCCAGCAGCACCGCGCGGGCCGCGGCGGGGGCATCCTCGGGCGGCGCATGCTCCAGCCGCTCGACCAGGGCCTCCAGGGCCTCGATGCCGTCGCTGTACCAGCCGCGCACCTCGTGCAAGCGGTAGAAGCCGTCGAGCGCCAGGGCCAGTTCCTCCAGACACCCCTCCGCGACGGCCCAGGTCCAGGCTTTCCAGAGATTGTCGTACTCGCTGTCAAGCTCGGCGAGCGCCTGCCGCTGATGGACGCCCTGCAGGTCCTGGTTGCGCCGCTCCAGCAGCCGGGCGTAGAAGCGGACGAGGCGCAGCATCGTGGCCCGTTCCTCGGCGGGATCGGCGGCCAGTTTGCGCGCCGCGAACTGCCGCAGCAACTCGTGGATGGCGTAGCGCCCGGCGCGGTCGCGCCGGATAAGGGCTTTGTCGGTGAGCGCGGCCAGGATCAACGGCGAGGCCCCCGCAACCTCCGTTGCCGCCACGCGGGTAAAGCCATCCTCGAAGACGGCGAGCTGCCGCAGGGCCTGCTGCTCGGTGGCGCTGAGCCGCTCCCAGGTCTGCGTGAACACGCCCTCCACGCTACGATGACGCTCCGGCACATCGAGCAAGGTGGTGGTGAGCAGGGTCATGCTCTGGGTCAACTCGCGGGCGATCTCCGCCGGGGTGAGCACGCGCACCCAGGCCGCGGCCAGTTCGATCGCCAGGGGCATACCCTCCACCAGCCGGCAGATCTCCACCACTGCCGGCAGATCCTCCGGCGTGAGTTCAAAGTCGGCGCGCACCTGCCGCGCCCGCAGGGCAAAGAGTTGCACCGCGGGGTAGGTGGCCGGGTCGCGCGTCACGTCATCCTCCTCGGGAACCGCCAGGCCGGCCAGGTCAATCACCCACTCCTCCTGGAGCTTCAAGCGCTCGCGCGAGGTGACCAGCAGTTTCAGGCGCCGGGTGCGGTGCACCAGGGTCCGCAGCAACGCGGCGCCCTCCAGGGCCTGATCGAGGTTGTCGAGCACCAGCAGCGCCGCGCGGTCGTAGAGCGCGGCGCAGAGCCGCTCCAGCGCGTCACCCTGGCCGGTGACGCCGAGGGTCGCGCCGATGGCGGTGATCAACCGCTCGCCGCTGCTCACGCCGACCAGGGAGATCTGGTACACGCCATCAGGGAAGCGGGATGCGTGCTGCTGCGCCGCCTGGACCGCCAGGCGCGTTTTGCCCATTCCGCCGGGGCCGATCAAGGTAAGAATGCGACAGGCCGGATCGTCCAGGGCCTCGGCGATGCGCTGCAGTTCCTCCTCGCGCCCGAGGAAGGGCAGGGCGGGCGTTTCAATCGCCGCCGCCAGGCCCGGCGCGGCGGGGAGCCGCGGGGGCGCGCTGCTCCAGCGGCTGGCCTGCGGCCCGCGGTCGCCCTGGCGGATGGCCTCGTAGAGCGCCTGCGTGGCGGGATCGGGCGCGGCCCCCAGTTCGCGTTCGAGCGTATCGGCGAGCAGGCGGTACTGGCGCAGGGCCGCCGTGCGCTGGCCCGCCGCGGCGTAGAGTTGCATCAGGCGGCGATGGGCCGGCTCGTGCAGCGGGTCGAGCGCCAGCCAGCGCCGGGCGTAGCCGATGGCGGCCTCGAGGTCGCCGGCGGCGTCGGGCAGCGCGCTCAGGCGGTCGAGGGCCTGGGCCAGTTCCTGGCGCAGCCGTTCGGTCTCGAAGAGTTGCCATTCCTCGAAGGGGGCGCTGCCGGGCAAACTGAAACCGGCCAGAAAATCGCCGCGGTAAAGCGCCACGGCCGCGCGCAGATCGGCGCGGCTGCCCGCGGCCAGATGCCCGCGGAAGCGCTCCACATCGAAGACAAAGGCCGCGTCGCGCGCGAGGGCCAGCCGGTCGCCATTGAGGTGGAGCCACGGGCGGAACGTGGGCATCAGCACCGCAAGGGCGCGACGCAGCCCCGCCCGCGCCGCGGCCGGCTCGTCGTCGGGGGCCAGCAGCACCGCCAGGGCATCGCGGGCATGCTCCCCCGGCGCCATCGCCAGATAGGCCAGCAGCGCCAGGGCCTTGCGCCGCTCGAGCGCCACCGGCGCGCCATCGGCCAGCACCTCCGGCGGGCCGAGCAGCCGCAGTTCGATGCTCGAAGGTTTGTGTTCTTCCATAGCGACGCCTTACCCCGATCGATGGAAGCGTAGAGCTATTGTACCCGCCCTCCCATCACATGCAACGCCATCCGCAACGCCATCCGCAACGCCGGGCGGCACAGGCGCGCAACGGCCACGGTGTAGAGTGAGGATGCAAGGGGCCAGACGCGGCCCGGGGCAACCAGCCCCTGACACCTGGTTTCTGGTCAGTGCTGGCAGCGTAACCGCCAGCACCCGCAGCCCGTGCGCAGGGGGATGGGGAAACCGGGTTTCCCCACGCCCCCGCCCGCAGGAGGGTGGGAGGGCTACGCCCTCAAGCAGGGGTCTGGGGGAACCGGGTTCCCCCAGACCCCCACCCGCGGGGGGCTGGGAGGGCGCAGCCCGTGCGCAGGGGTATGGGGAAACCGGGTTTCCCCACGCCCCCGCCCCGCAGGAGGGTGGGAGGGCTACGCCCTCAAGCAGGGGTCTGGGGGAACCGGGTTCGCCCAGACCCCACCCGCGGGGGGCTGGGAGGGCGCAGCCCGTGCGCAGGGGTCTGGGGAAACCCGGTTTCCCCATCCCCCCGCCCCGCAGGGGCATGGGGAAACCGGGTTTCCCCATTTCCCCACCCGCGGGAGGGTGTGGGAGGGCGAAGCCCTCAAGCAGGGGTCTGGGGGAACCGGGTTCGCCCAGACCCCACCCGCGGGGGGCTGGGAGGGCGCAGCCCGTGCGCAGGGGTATGGGGAAACCCGGTTTCCCCATACCCCCGGAGGCGGACCGTGCATCAGCCCCGGGCGTCGAACGAAACGAAGCGTACTATGTTACGGCGCATCCCACAATACTGGACCTGGCGGTTCTTACTTGGCTTCTTCTTCCAGACCATCCCCGCCGCGATACTCACCCCGCTGCTGACACTGACCCTGGCCGAGCGGGGGGTTGAGGCCTGGATCATCGGCAGCCTGGTAGCCGCGGGTTCCCTATCGTATATGCTGGCCCTGGCGGCCACGCCGGGCCTGGTGCGGCGCTACGGGCAGCAACCGGTCTTTCGCGCGGCCCTGGCCCTGGGCACGCTGGCGCTGGTCGGGCTGACGCTGGTCGAGCGCCCGTTGCTGCTGGCCGGCGGCTTCGCCCTGGCGGGCTTCACCGCGGGTCTGCGCTTCACCCTGGCCGAGAGCTGGGTGCCGGCGCTGGCCGCGCCGGAGGCGCGCGGGCGGGTGATGGCGCTCTTCCAGACCAGCATCGGCGCGGCGCTCTTCGTGGGCGCCGGCAGCCTCCTGGTGACGGGCATCAATGGCCCCACGCCGCGGCTGCTGGCACTGGCGACGGGGCTGGCGGCGCTGGCGCTGCTCTGGCCGATGCGCGCGCCCGCTGCGGCCCGCGAGGCGCCGCTCAAGACCGGCCTGCGGGGCGCGTTGGCGCAGGTCGGGCCGCTGGCGCTGGGCATGGCCTTGCTCGGCGGCCTGTTCGAGTCGGGGTTGAGCGTGGCCCTGCCGCTCTACGGGCTACAGATCGGTCTCGGCTCGACCCTGGCGGCCGGCATTGTCACCGCGATGGGGCTGGGCAGCCTGGCGCAGTACCCCTTTGGCGCCCTGGCCGACCGCTGGCCATGGCGCCGGGTGATCGTCGCAACCACCGTAGTGACCGCGCTGAGCGCGCTGCTCCTGCCGCTGGCCCGGGGCGCGCCCTGGCTGCTGCTGCTCCTCGGCGTGGTCTGGGGCAGCGCCGGCGGGGGCCTGTACACTCTGGCCACCATTCGCAACAGCGCCCGCCTGCGCGGCGAGCGCCTGATCACCGCCTCGGCGGTGACGCAGTTCGCCTACATGATCGGTGACGCCAGCGGACCGGCGCTTGGCGGCGCGGCCCTCGATCTGGCCCCGGGGTTCGGCCTGCCCGCCCTGGTGATCGGCGCCGGCCTGCTCGGGCTGGCCTTGATCCTCGGGATGACCGGGCCTGCGCGGGGGCAACATCTATCGCCCCTGCCATGCGCCCTGCCCCGCCCCGCACGGACGAGACATCGTGTTCGCGCGCATACATCTCGGGTCACGTCGTCCGGCGCCGGGAGCGCGGGCAGCTTGCCCGCGCAGAACCCGGCGGGTGAACTGCCCGCGCTCCCAGGGTAACCCGACGGTTATTCAGGCTGACGGCATCTTGCGCCGCGGCCTTGCGCCTTTCCAGAAGATGAGAATTTTTTCCATTGACAAAGCCGGAAAACATGTGATATAACATGCGTAACGCATCGCGTTATCCTTCGCCTGATTCTCCTCATGTCTACCGGGAATACGGCCTCTGTCGCGGACCGCGCAGTGTCTTGTAATCCCCAGGACGCGCAGCCAGACCCGAAGGGGTGGGAGAAGAACAGGCCCGGCGGAACAATGGCGATCCGTCGGCTGGCGACAGCGGCGTCGCTGGCGGCTACGCAACGACTGGAGGACTTCCATGGCTCCCGTTACGCTACCCCTGGCTGGTCTCACCCGACTGTTCAAGTTCCCCGACATGGTGCGATCGCTCAGCGGCGTCAGTCCGCAGGAGATCGGCCTGTTGCTGAAGAGTATTACGAGCAAGCGGCGGCCACAGGCGCTGCCGCCGATCAATAGCGACTTCTACGACATCAGCGAGATGCTGACGGAGGAGGAACGGGCCGTGCAGCGGGGCATCCGCGCCTATATGGAGCAGCGGGTGCGCCCGATCATCGGCGCCTATTGGGAGCGGGGCGAGTTTCCCCACGAGTTGCTCCCTTCGTTCGCCGCGATGACCCGGGAAGTGCTTGGCGATCGCCTGCACGGCATCAGCGGCATCGGCCCCGTTGTCGGCGGGGTCATCGCGATGGAACTGGCCCGCGTGGACGCCTCGATGTACACCTTCCTGGGCGTGCATTGGGGCCTGGCGATGGGGTCAATCGATCTCTTCGGCAGCGAGGAGCAGAAGCGGCGCTGGCTGGGGCCGATGCAACGCTTCGAGCAGATCGGCACATGGTCGCTCACCGAGCCCGAGGTCGGCTCGGCTGCGGCGGCGGGCCTGACGACCACGGCACGCCGCGACGAGCACGGCTGGGTGCTGCATGGCGCCAAGAAGTGGTGCGGCAATGCGCCCTTCGCCGACCTGAACATCGTCTTCGCCCGCGACGTGAGCGATCACCAGGTGAAGGCGTTTGTGGTCGAACGCGGCACACCCGGTTATCACGTCGAGAAGCTGGAGGGCAAGATCGCCCTCCGCGTAGTGCAGAACGCCGACGTGCGCCTCGAACAGGTGCGCGTGCCGGAAGCCAATCGGCTCCCCGGCGTGAAGAGCTTCCGCGACGTGGCCCGGCAGTTGGGCATGGCCCGCGGCCACGTGGCCTGGGCGATGACCGGCGTGGCCATGGGGGCCTACGAACGCACCCTGGAGTACGCTAACCAGCGTATCCAGTTCGGGCGGCCGATCACCGGCTTCCAGCTCGTGCAACATGGCCTGGTGCGCATGCTGGGCAATGTGACGGCCATGCAGACCCTCTGTATGCGCTTGAGCCAGCTCCAGGCCCGCGACGGCAAGATCAGCCAGGAGCGCGCTTCGCTCGCCAAGGCCTACTGCGGCGAGCGCCTGCGCGAGACGGTGGCTATCGGGCGCAATCTCCTCGGCGGCAACGGCATCTTGCTCGAGCACGAGGTGGCGCGCTACTTCGCCGATGCCGAGGCCCTCTACTCCTACGAGGGCACCCACGAGATGAATACGCTGATCGTTGGCCGGGCCATCACGGGGATGAGCGCGTTCCTGTAGGAAGATCGTTTCCGGTTCGATAGGGGGGATGGGTGGGCGCCGCTCTCGTTTCCCCATACCCCCACCCGGTGGGAGGGTTTGAGCGGGCGCCGCCCTCCAGCAGGGGGGTGGCGAAACCGGGTTTCGCCACCCCCCTGCCCGCGAGAGGGTTCGGGAGGGCAAAGCTCTCAAGCAGGGCTATGGGGAAACCCGGTTTCCCCATACGCTCACTCCGTGGGAGGGTTTAGGAGGGCGCAGCCCCTCAGGAACACCCTATGTTCATCCTGTTCGTATGCGGCTGCGCCACATGCACGACTAACGTGAACATAGGCTGCTGGAGCAGGGGTGTGGGGAAACCAGGTTTCCCCACGCCCCTGCCCGCCGGAGGGCCTGGCCCTCAAGCAGCGCTATGGGGAAACCCGGTTTCCCCATACCCCCACCCGGTGGGAGGGTTTGGGAGGGCTGCGCCCTCCCAAGAAGAACCTATGTTCATCCTGTTCGTGTGCGGCGGAGCTGCATGGACGGCTGCGGTGACCATCGTTCGCAGCGTGCTGCCCCCCTCCCAGCCTCCCCCCGCTGGGGGGAGGAGCCGGGTTCCCGCCCCCAGCGGGGGAGGGTCAGGGAGGGGGTAGTCACCTTCGTTGCAACGGATCGCCGCCAGAGCGGGGGTGTGGGGCAACCGGGTTTCCCCACACCCCCGGGAAGGTGAGGGCGCAGCCCTGGCCCAGGGGGATGGGGGAACCTGGTTCCCCCATCCCCCTACCCGCAAGAGAGGGTTACCGCCCCCAGGTGATCGAAGACGGCCTCGAAAGTGTCGCCGGGGGCGCAGGGGACGAGCGGGGTCAGCGAGCCGGCCAGCACGACCTGGCCCGCCTGGAGGGCGTGGCCGTGGGCAGCCAGGCGATTTGCCATCCAGGCCAGGGCGTTGGCCGGGCTGCCCAGGACGTTGGCGCCCCGCGCGCGCGCCGCCTCCTGCCCGTTGCGAAAGAGCGCTACCTCAAGCGCGGCCAGGTCCACATCTGTGACCGGCACAAGGCGTTCGCCGAGCACGTAGCGGGCCTGGAAGACATTGTCGGCAATCATCTCGGGCATTTTTGCCGCCCAGCCCACGGTGCGCGCATCGACGATTTCAAACGCGGCGAGCATGCCCTGCACGGCGGCCAGGGCTGTCCCGGCCGTCACACCGGGGCCGCGCAGGTCGTGGGCGAGGACAAAGGCGACCTCGCACTCCACGCGGGGGTGGATGAGCCTGGCCATCGGCAAGGTCGCGCCGCTGGACAGGCGCCGTTCGCCGAGCAGGCGCCCGTAAACCGCCTCGCGCAGTTCGAAGTTGGCCTGGGCCCCGGGGTTGGTCGCGCCAGCCTTCCAGCCGGCCAGGGTCGCGCCATCGGCCAGGTGCAGCCGGAGCAGTTCGCTCTGGATGGCGTAGGCATCGTCTTCGGTCACGCCAGGAAAACGCTCGCGCCACGGCGGCACAGGAACGGCGTCGCGCTCGGCGCGCAGGTACATCGTTGCGAGTTCCGTGATGATGGATTGATCCAGGGTCATGGTGACACCTCTTTCGTAGTGTGGAGATGTGGAGATGGAAAGAGATCCGAAAACATCTCCACACCTCCACACCTACCGATACCCCTCGGCCTGCATATTGAAGAGGCGAGCGTAGGTCCCGTCGAGGGCCAGAAGTTCGTGGTGCGTGCCGAGTTCGGTGATGCGGCCCCCTTCGATGACGGCGATGCGGTCGGCCATGCGCACGGTGGAGAAGCGATGGCTGATCAAGAAGGCGATGCGACCGGCGGTAAGTTCGCGAAAGCGCTGGAAGATCTCATACTCGCGCTCGGCGTCGAGGGCCGAGGTTGGCTCATCGAGGACCAGCACCTCGCTGTCACGCATGAAGGCGCGGCCCAGGGCGATCTTTTGCCACTGCCCGCCAGACAGTTCGGCGCCCTTTTCGAACCAGCGGCCCAGGATGGTGTCGTAGCCCTTCGGCAGGTGGGCGATCACCTCGTCGGCGCCGCCGCGGGCCGAGGCCGAGAGGATGCGTGCTTCGTCCGCCAGGGCTTCGATCTGGCCGAAGCCGATGTTCTCGCGGGCGGTGACCTGGTAGCGCACGAAATCCTGGAAAATCACCCCGATGCATTGTCGCAGGTCGTCGAGATCATACTCGCGGAGATCCACCCCATCGAGCAGGATGCGCCCCTCGGTGGGGTCGTAGAGGCGCGTGAGCAGCTTGATCAGCGTGGTCTTGCCCGCGCCATTGGCCCCCACCAGGGCGATCTTCTCGCCCGGAAGCACGCGCAGGTTGACGTCGCGGAGGGCATACTCTTCGCGGTCAGGGTAGCGGAAGCTAACCCCCTGGAACTCGATGCCCTGGCGAATGGGTCGCGGGGCCTTGCGGCCCTTGCCGGTGATCATCTGCGGCGCGAGGGAGAGGAAGCCGAAGAGATTCTCCAGGAACAGCCCGCTTTCAAAGAGTTGCCCGGCATTATAGAAGATGCCCTGGAAGGCCCCCTGGCTCTGGCGGAACAGCGTCAGGTAAAAGGTCATCGCGCCGATGCTGATCACCCCGGAGACGGTCTGCCAGATGATCCAGGCGTAGGCGCCGTAGTAACTCGCCGAGGCCAGCAGGCCCCAGAGGGTGCTGATCAGCGAGCGGCGGCGCGCCAGCGCGGCGTCTTCCAGGTAGAACTTCCAGAACAGTTCCTGGTAGCGTTGGAGCAACGGCTCCCCCAGGCCGAAGAGCTTGATCTCCTTGGCGCTGCTGTCCACAGTGAGCAGATGTTCCAGATAGGTCATCTTGCGGAACTCGGGGGCGCGCCAGGTGAGCAGGCGGAAATGGAGGCGGCTGTAGTGGGTCTGTGCCACGAAGGAAGGGAGGGTGGCGCCGAACAGGACCAGGGCGATCAGCGGGCTGAAGGCGATCAGCCCCACGGCGAAGGAGCCGAGGGTGATCACGTTCTGCATCAGGTTGAAACTGGTGTTGATGATGCTCATCGCCCGCCAGTTGGACTCGCGGCGGGCATTTTGCAGCTTGTCGTAGAACTGCGCGTCCTCGAAGAACTGCAAGTCGAGGGCCAGCGACTTGCGGATGATCGCGGCGTTGATCGTATTGCTGAGGCGCGCATTGAGCATGTGCTCGGCCAGGGAGCGGGCCTGATTGAGGATCGCGCCCAGGGTGAGCAGGGCGAACTCCACCAGCAGGTAGGGGAGCACGGCCCACAGCGCGACCATGGGGGCGCTTCCAGCCGTCACGGCAAGCACGACCTCGTCAATGATCAGCTTAGCCACCCAGGCCTGCGAGATGGGCAGCAGGCCGTTGAGGAGGGTGACCAGGGCCATAGCCAGGGTCGCGCCGCGGTGGGATTGCCAGACCAGATCGAAGGCCCGCGGGACGTTGCGGAAGGCAGCGCGCAACTCTTTCCAGCGTTCGGACCAGGGTTTGGGGGGCGCTTCGCCACCCGAGGGTGCGCCCGTGCCCGGCGGCCCCTTGGCGCCGCGCCGGGTGACGACCACGGGCTCGATGGTTGTGCCATTGTGATTGTTGATTGCCATTTCTCTAGTATACTGCCAATCCGGCCGTCTGTGCGGCTGCGCCGCACACCGGGGGGTGACGAAAGATCTTGCACGGCGCCTGGTTCCGTCGGGCTAACGTGACCATGGGGGAACCAGGTTCCCCCATGCCCCCGCCCGCAGGAGGGTTTGGGAGGGCGTAGCCCTCGATCAGGGGGATGGGGAAACCCGGTTTCCCCACCTCCCCGCCCGCGGGAGGGTTTGGGAGGGCTGCGCCCTCCCACGTATGTTCATTGCGGCGTTGTGCGGCGGAGCCGCATGGAGGGCTAACGTGAACATGGGGTAACCAGGTTCCCCCAAACCCCCGTTTTCATTGGGCGGTGTGCCGCCCGGCGGCATGGACGGCTGAAATGAGATTACCCGACCGCGCGGGCCCTGGACTGGCTCACCAGATCGCGCAGGGTCTCGATCAGTTGATCCATGAAAAACGGTTTCGGCAGATAGGCATTGACCCCCAGGGCGCGGGCCTGGCGTCGCAGGTTGTCGGTGTCGTAGGCGGTGACCATGACGGTCGGAACCTTAGCGCCCCGGGCCTGCAACGCTTCAATGAGTTGCAGGCCGTTCATGCCGCGGAGGTTGTAGTCAGCCACAACGAGATCGAAGGGCTGTGCATCCCACAACTCCAGACCTTCCTCGACGCCCAGCACCGTGACGAATTCATACGGGATGCCTAGCTCGGGCAGCGCCATCTCAATGATCCGCCCGATGTGGTGGTCATCTTCGACCAGAAGGATTCTCACCCGTTGGTTGTGCGCTGTCATCGGCTGCCTCCCCGCAGGCGCCATACCTGTCCCGGTCCCCTGCGCCATATCCCCGGGTTGGAGGCAGCGCAAGAATGGACGGTCTTTGCCCTCTGGCATGGTTTTGCTGTGCGGCCTTGTACCCTCATCGTGCAGGGGAGGTGCGGAGGGCCTGGCCCTCGGTGATCCCCTTGTTCCGCCTGCGGTGGGGGTGCGCCCCGGCGCAGATAGCAGGAGTTTGCCACTGTGGGCGGAACGGGAGTTGCGGGGAGGCCAGGCCTTCCCACGCCCCTCAAACGGTGGCGTAAGCGTGAACCATGACTTTCATAAGTTTGGACATATATAATACCATGGGATCAAAAGCGAAAGCAAGTAAAAGAATCTTTACCGGCGCGCCGTCATATGGCTTTGACAGGTAACATGGCCGAATCTATAATGACTCCATGGGCTACAAAAGCTTCATCTGCCGCGATAGGAACGTTTATCTATGTTAGGTCTGACCACACGGCCACGTCTCGCCGTGGCGATGCTCTTCGCCTTCTACCTCTTTCTGTACCCCGGTTCGATTACGCTGGTCGCGCTGGATCGGGTGCCGGTCTGGGGCACCTGGATGGGGGGGGCGCTGCTCATCCTCCAGGGCGCGTTGATGGGTCTCTGGCTCATCGTAAACTTCGGGCAGTGGGGCGCCCTGGCCTCGCTGTGGGTGCTGTTCCTTTCGTGGCTGGTGGAGCATATCGGTGCGACCACCGGCTTTCCATTCGGAAGTTACAGTTACACCGACGTGCTGCAACCTCAGGTGTTCGGGGTGGTGCCGCTTGCCATTCCCTTTGCCTGGTTGCTGATCGTGACTGCCGCGACGGGGGTCGCCGAGCTGTTTCTCGATCGCGAAAGCCGCGCGCCGCGGGCGGAGCTGCGGGTTCGCGCGCCCCGCGTGCTGATTGCCACCGCCTTCGCGCTGCTCCTCGATGTCACCATCGAGCCCTTCGCGGTCCACATCAATCACTATTGGGTCTGGAGCGATAGTGACCCGAGCGCCTACTACGGCATTCCGGCCTCGAACTTTGTGGCCTGGTGGTTCACCAGTTTGCTCTTGAGCTGGGTGCTGGCCCTGCATCGGACGGGCGCGGTTCGCGCCGCGCGTTTCGGGCCGCGTCACGCCGCAGAGTTGTTCTGGCCCTGGTTGCCGTTGACGCTCTACCTGACCAATCTAACTATGTTCGTGGTCGTCAACCTGGCCCGCGGGCAGGTCATCGCGGCGCTGATCGGCAGCCTGATCTTGCTGGTCATTGCGGGCCGCATCGGCATCCCCTTGCTGGTGCGACGCCTGCGGGCCCGTACCGAGCATGAGCAGAGTGTTTCGTAGTGCTCGCGCCCACGTGTAACCTGGGAGGTACCCCCATGGTGCTTTCCGTACCTGAGACAGGCTTTCGCCGGGCCACCGTTCGTAACTGTTCACATCTAGCGTGCAAATAGGCGCTCGAAGAGGGGTGTGGGGAAACCGGGTTTCCCCACGCCCCCGCCCGTGGGAGGGCCTGGCCCTCACGCAGGGGTATGGGGAAACCGGGTTTCCCCATACCCCTGCCCACGGAAGGGTCTGGGAGGGCAAAGCCCTCCCAGGAGAACCCTGTTATCCCCTTGCGGATGCGGGCCGGAGGCCCGCGCACCCAGGTCCCGCCCCCTGGAAGGGTTTGGGAGGGCGCAGCCCTCCCAGGAAGAACCTTTTTTCATCCCGTCGGGGTGCGGCGCAGCTGCATGGACGGCTGAGACGGGCTTTCGCCGGGCGTCCATTCCCGGTCGCCCCTGGGGGGCGGCGCGGAGGACCTTGCCCGCGGCGATCCCGTCGGTCCGCCCGCGGTGAGGGCGGGCCCCGGTGCAAAGGGTATGGATCCGCCGCCGCGGAGGGAACGAGGGGGGAGGCGCAGCCTCCTTGCCCCGCTAACGGGCGCGTAGGAGTAAATCTCCCCCGCGGGGCCTTATGTTCGCCTCGGGGGCGATTGCCCCGGCAACAGGCGCAAGAGGCTGTCGAACAGTTCATCGATCCCGCGGCGCCCGCGGAGCAGCGGTTGAAAACGCTCGTAGCGCAGCGCCAGCACATCGTCGCGCAGAGCGTCGCAGGCATCGGTGAGCCGCCGGGTGATGTCGGCCAGGACGCCCTCAAGGTCCGACGGATTGGCCGCCCGGTAGGATGGCCCGATACGGATAAAGGCTTCCGGGAACTGCCGCCCGAGCAGTTCATAGCGCAGCGCCACCGGGCAGAGGTTGACGTCGCCCGCCTGCGCGATGATCCGCGCGATACCGGGATAGGTGACCAGCGGGCGGCGATCGTTGGGCACGATTTTACCCTGGGGGAAGATGAACAGCAAGCGGGGCCGGGGGCCGCCCCGCAGCAGCGCCGCGGCGTAAGCCTGGGAACGCCGGGCATCCTCCGGGTCGTCGCGGTTGACGCTGAAGGCGCCTGACCAGCGAAAGAAACGGTAGCGGCGCAGTTGCTTTTCTTCCATCAGCAGATGCGCGTCGAAGCGCCCGCGCAGCACTACCCGGTGGATGACATACATCAGGTAGCCGTCCCACCACGAGCTATGGTTCATGTACACGATCAGCGGGCCGTTGCGGGGATGCGGCAGCGGGCCATGGCTCTGGAGCCAGACCCGGTCGAAGTAGCGCCACAGCGACCAGCGGGCAAAGCACCGGTACAGCAGCTCGTCGAGAATGGGGTTCTTGGCGGCGGGTATCGCCGGGCGTGGTTCGTCGCCGGTGGTGAGGGGCGCAGGCGCCCTGGCCCCTTCCCGTGTGGTGGTGTTCATCTCGGCGTCGGGCCCCATGCGCTTGCCTGTCCGTGAAGGTAGGAGGGAGTGTTCATCTATCTCCTAACGTGAACATAGGCTCTCGAAGAGGGGTGTGGGGAAACCGGGTTTCCCCACGCCCCCGCCCCGCAGGGGAATGGGGAAACCCGGTTTCCCCATCCCCCTGCGTGAGGGCTGTGCCCCGCAAACCCTCCTACAGGCAGGGGCGTGGGGAGACTCCTCCACGCCCCTGCCCGAGGGCGTATTCTCAGGTTAGCGCGTGGGGATGGGCGAAGTGGGCGCGGCTGAAGGCGCTCCGGGCCAGTTGCACCGCTTCGGCCAGCAGGTCCTCCACATCGGTGCCGGCGCCGGCATAGAGTTCGCCGATATTCTCCGCGTCAAGCGCCTCGAGGGCCTGGCGCACAGGCCAGAGGCCGTCGGTAGAACCGTCGCCAACGGCCACGAGGGCCACGAAGCGCCGGCGCGCGGGTGGCGGGGTCGCGGCGAGGGCCTCGAACAGCCCGCGCAGTCGTGGGGGCAGATTGCCGCCGGGCAGGGGGGTCACCACCAGGAGCACCTCGGCGTCGGCGATATCGGTGAGCAGGGGGGCCAGCAGCGGATCGTCGAACGAAGGTGCGTCGGCGCTGATCAGCACCTCGCCCAGGTAGGCGGCGCGCTTGACCGGCGGTAGGGCGGCGAGCATCGCGTCCAGGCACCTGCGGGCCGGGCCGCTGTCGTTGGCGCTGCCGCAAATGCCCAGAGTAAATAAATAGCCGTCGTGCATAGCTCTCAAGCGACCGAAGAGGCGACAAACGGTTCGAAATAGGCTTCGATGGCGCTGCGGGCGGCCTCGAGACTGGTGGATCGGTGCACGGCGGCCCGCAGGTGCGAGGCGTTGGGCAGGCCGACCACGAACTGGCCGATCAATTGCTTGATCTTGTTCAGCGCGAGACGGGCGGGCAATTCGGCCTGGCACAGCTCCAGATAGGTGAGCAGGAACTCCAGCTTATCGGCGGGGCCGGGCTGGAACACCGGCTCGCCACGGCGGAGCTGGGCGATCTGCAAAAAGATCCAGGGGTTCTCCATAGCGGCGCGCCCGATCATCACCCCATCGGCGCCACTGTCGCGCATACGGAGCAGGGCGTCTTCGGCGGTTTTCACGTCGCCGCTGCCGATCACCGGAATGCTGACGGCGCGCTTGACCGCGGCCACGCGGCTCCAGTCGGCGTGGCCCCTGTAGCCCTGCTCACGGGTGCGCGGGTGCAGGGCAATCGCCCCGACGCCGGCGTCCTCGGCGAGTTTTGCGGTTTCGATGAAGTTCAGGTTCTGCTCGTCCCACCCGGCGCGAAACTTCAGGGTCACGGGGATCTGCACGGCGGCTTTCACCGCCTTGAGCAGCCGGTGCATCTTCGGCAGATCGCGCAGGAGCGAGGCGCCATGGCCGCTGCCGGTGACCTTCGGCGAGGGGCAGCCGCAGTTGATGTCGAGAATATCGGCGCCGAGTTGCTCGACCGTGCGCGCCGCGGCGGCAACCAGGTCGGGTTCGTTCCCTGAGAGTTGCATCGTCAGCGGGCGCTCCTCGGGCAGATAGTCGAGCAGATGGTGGCGCTTCAGCGCCCTGGGGGTGACGCTGGCGGCGTTGGTCATTTCGGTGCTGACCAGGCCGCACCCGCCCAGCCGCAGGATCATGCGCCGGAAGGTGCTGTCGGTCACGCCTGCCATTGGCGCCAGCGTGATGTTGGGGGCGACGCGGATGTGGTTGACGTAATATTCAGTTGGCAGCGCGGCGATGTCGGTCTGTGTCAGCATGTGCAATGGTCAGTGCCTGAGGTGAACATCGTTCGCAGGGTT
>DAOTYR010000134.1:0-20273 GCA_034434655.1 Chloroflexaceae bacterium | reverse complement strand
CCAGCGGGTATACTTGATGGTCATGCCGTGCTCCCTTCGCGCGCCAGGCTGAGGGCCAGGCGAAAACCGGTAAACTCGTTCCGCGCGGTTGGCGGCAAGCGAAAGCGACAGGCGCAGCGGGCGTAGCCGTGGGGATTGGCGTAACAGCCGCCGCGCATGATCCGGCGCCCGGGCGCCATCAGGTCCTCGCGGCCATCGTCGGGACGGTAGGGGTAGGGCGCGTCGAGGCTGGCGGTCCACTCCCAGACATTGCCGGCCATATCGAGAACGCCATAGGGGCTTGCGCCCGCCGGGTAGGCCCCCACCGGGGTGGTGGCGCCCGGCCCGCCATCGCGGGTGTTGGCGCGATGGGGGGCGAACGCCTCGCCCCAGGGAAAGGCGCGCCCGTCGCCGCCACGGGCGGCATGTTCCCACTCGGCCTCGGTGGGCAGCCGCGGCCCGCCGCGCGCCGCGAGGGGGGCGCCGGCCCCATCGCGGAAGACCACCGGCTGCCGCGCCAGCCAGTCGCAGAAGGCCTGCGCCTCGTTCCAGCTTACATCAACCACGGGATGGTCCAGCCGCTCTGCCGGGGGCGTCGCCCCCCGCCAGGCCAGCGGCGCCGGGGCCCCGACCCCGGCCACGAACGCCGCGTAGAGCGCGTTGGTGACCGGCGTCCGCGCGATGGCATAGGCCGGCAACGACACCTCGTGCCGCGGGGCTTCTTCGCGATAGCTCTCGCGGGTGCCGCCGTAGCGCCGCGCCAGCTCGCCCAGAGCCGCCTCCGGCGTGCCCATCAGGAACGGCGCGGCGGGGACCACCACGAAGGCCGGGAGCGGCAGATCAGGCGTTGCATGCATAGATCCGGTTCAGCCGCGCCAGTTCGCGGTCATAGACCGTTACCGCGAAGTGGTCGATGCTGGTCACGCCCTGCAGGGCATCGTAGCCTTTCACCAGAAACTCGTGGGCTGCCTCCATGCCCAGCAGGCGCGCCAGCAAGCCCGAACGGTGCAGCCCGATCCCCAGCAGGTGCGAGCGCGAGAGCCGGAACACATTGTACAGGCTGCTGTGCACGAGTTCGAGTTGTTTCAGGCGCTCGTCATAGTTGTCGGCCAGGTAGTAGAAACGCTCGTAGGTCGCTTCGTCAAAATCGGTGCCGACCCCGTGCTCGAGCATCATCAGCGCCAGGCCATCGTCCAGGCGATTGGTGAGATCGAGCAAGGTGAGCACTTCTTCCACATCGCGCAGGCGCACGCCCGGCAGGGCGTGAATAAACTGGTGCAGCCGGCGCGCGCCCCGATCGCGCTCGGTGAAGTCGCGGGGGCCGTAGATCTCGTTGAAGAAGAACTCGCCAACCGGTTCGTACTGCGGTATCTCGGCCAGGTCGCGGTAATCGCGGCGGAGACGATTGGACTGAAAGATCTGGAGCGCGATGCGGTACTGTTTGAACGTGCTCATAGGACTCGGGCATCAGGTCAGGCGACTGATCTGATCACGCGCCTTGCTGGCGAAGTAGCTGTTCGGGTCAATGCTGATAACGGTCTGGTAGGCGCTGATCGCGTCGGCAGTGCGTCCCAGATCCTCAGAAACCAGGCCGATGAAGAACGCCGCGTCAACATAGGCGGCGTTCAGTTCGAAGGCGCGACGAAAGCTGTTGAGGGCCGGTTCGAGGCGCCCCTGCGCATAGAAGGCCCGCCCCAGCCAGTAATGCGCCTCGGGGAAGTTCTCTTGCAGACGAATGGCGCGTTGCAAATCACGGATGGCCCGATCCTCGCGATCCGCCTGCATGAACAGCATGGCCCGCCGGTAGAAGGTCTCGGGAATGCGGTCATTGGCGCGGATCGAGGCATCGTAGGCCGCTCGCGCCTCGGCCACGCGACCGAGTTCCTGGTAGAGCTTGCCCTGGAACAGCAGAGCCTCGGCGTAGTCGCCACGCTCCTTCAGGGCAAGCTGGACCTCTTCCATAGCCCTGCCGAGATCGCCACGGGCGCGCCACAGGTGGGCCAGGCCCAGATGGGCTTCGGGGAAGACCGGCTGCAACTCCAGGGCGCGCCGGTAGGCCGCGGCGGCGCCCGCCTCATTGCCCTGCCGCAGCCACCCCTCGGCCAGCCAGAACTGCGCCAGGGGATCGTCCTGGCCGCCGGGGAGGTTCGCCGCAGTCTGGAAGTAACTGGTCGCGACGCCCCAGTTCCCCTGGGCCACGGCGATCAGCCCCAGGCCGAGCTGCGCCGGAATGAGCGCAGGGTAGACCTGGAGCGCCTGGGTGTAACTGCTCGCCGCGGCCTCGAAATCGCCGCTGAGCCGTTGCACGTCGCCCAGGGTCGCCAGGGCCTCGGCGCGGAGCAGCGCCTGGGCCGGGTCGCCGGGGTCGGGCGTCAGGGCCAGCACCATGTTCGCCGCGTCGGCGGCGCGCGGCAGTTGTCTGGCCGCGAAACTGGCCCGGCTGAGGCGATGCTGGTAGGCCGCCTCGCCCGGGCGCAGGTTCACCGCCCCGGCGTAGGCTTCCAGAGCCAGGTCATACTGCTCCTGGGCCATGGCGGCATCGCCGATCGCGACCAGCTTCTCCGCGTCGTTCACACCCTGGTCAAGGGCGCGGCGATACTCCCGCACCGCCCGCCGCGGGTCGTTCAGCGGGCCGTAGTAGAGGTCGGCCAGAGCCAGACGCGCGGCGACATTGTCGTCGTCGGCGCGCAGCGTCTGCTGGAACAGACGTTCCGCGGTCAGAATGTCGTTCTCCGCGACGGCCAGTTTGCCCAGCGCGAGCAAGGCCGGGGCCGAGCGCGGGTCGAGGTTCAGGGCATCGGTATAGGCGTCACGGGCGGCATCGGGGCGACCGGCGGCTTCGTACAACTGGCCCAGTTCTACGGCCGCGATGGCGCTGGATGTGCTATACGCCTTCAGGACCTCCTCGGCCTCGGGGAAGAAGTCCGGCCCCATCTGCCGCAGGGTGCGCGCCAGGTCCACGGCGCTCCGCGGCGACGGGCGCTGTTCGAGGAGCGCGCGGCGTTGCGCCACGGCGCCCTGCGCGTCGCCCTGGGCCTCGGCGATGGCGGCCAGTTCCACGCGCGCGGGGAAAAAGGCGCTGTTGCGCTCCAGCGCCAGCGTGTAGCGCTCGACGGCTCGCGGCAGATCGCCCCGGGCGCGAGCGACCGCGCCCTGGCCAAAATAGCCCTCGGGCGCCTGGGGCGCCAGTTGCGCCGTCTGAGCATAGGCCTGCTCAGCGGCGTCGAGATTGCCCAGCAGGCGGTGGGCGCGCCCGATGGCCGCGCTGATCCGCGGGTCGCCCGGACGCCGCCGCTGCAAGGCTTCAAGGGCGACCAGGTACGGCGGGCGCGGGCTTGCCACGGCGAACAGCGCCTCCAGGCCGGAGCGCATTCGCGGACGGGTGCGGGTCTGTTCCATGTCCACGACCGCCTGGTAGAAGCGCTGGCGGTCGGCGTTCAGCCTGGCCCGTTCGGCCTGGCCGCTCCCGACGAACCCGGCCTCGCCGGAGCGGGCGCCGTCGGCAATGGCGCGCTGGCGCCACTGCGTCACCTCGCGGGCGCTCGCATCGGCGGCCCGATCAAGCCCGGCCCGCGCATCGGCCAGGTCGGCGAAGGGCACGGCCGGGCTTACTTCCAGTTCCCAGAGCAGTTGGCCCTGGGCCTCCAGGCGGCGAGCCAGGTCGAGCAGGGCATGCTCCTCGCTCAGGGCGGCGTCCACCCGTTGCCGGTACATCGGGCGATAGACCGGGGCCACTATCTGGCTGTCGGCATCACGCGCGCGACGGGCGGCCTCGAGCGCGGCGGCAGCCGCATCGAGCTGCCCGTTCTCGCGGTAGGCCGTCGCCAGGGTCAACAACAGCGGCGCATGCGCGGGCAACAGGTTGCGCGCCTGCTCCAGCTCGATCCGCGCATCGCCGGGACGGTTCTCGCGCAGGGCCTGCAACGCCAGATTGACGCGCAACTCACCCAGATCCAGCCCCTCGAGCAGCCGGACCGCCTCGGCGAAGGCGCTGAGCGCGGCCGGATCGCCGGCATCGAGCAGCACCGCGCCGAGGTTATTCGCCAGCAGGGCCTGTTCGTCTGCGGGTTCGCTCAGGGCGAGACGGTACTCCTCCGCCGCGGCGGTATAAGCCTGGCGCGCCCAGAGCACATTGCCGCGCAAGGCCCGCGGCAACGGCGCGCGCAACTCCGGGTAGTCCTCCAGCAACCGCCCCAGCGCGGTGAAGGCCCGATCGGCCTCCCCGCGGGCATAGGCATGCAAGGCGAGGATCAGCGGCTCCAGCGTGGCGCGCCCGTTGATCGGCGCGCGGGCCAGCGTATAGCTTCGCGGCATCGCAAAGCGGCCCAGGTACCCGTCCCAGCCATTGGGCGCATACGGCCCGGTGGGTTGGTAGATCAGGCGTGGCTGGAGCGAGGGGCTGTCGAGCATGGCCCCTGGCTCGACCTGCCCCCAGATCAGGATGTCGGCGCTCAAAGTCGTGGCCAGGTCCAGCGCTTCCTGGGCCGTGGCGGGGCGGCGCTCGACCAGGCGCGTGGTGATGGCCCCCTGGGAAACCTCGGCGATCTCGCGGGCCAGGGTGGCGGCGACGTTGCGCCCGGTTTGCCCATCGCCGCCATCGTCGAAGAGGGCCACCGCCACGATGTAGCGCGCGGCGGGAGGAACGAACAGCGGGCTCAGCAGCAGGTAGAGGGCCACGCCGGCGACGAGCGTGAGCGCGGCGACCAGGCCCCAACCCCAGCGCGGCTGTCTGGCCAGCCATGCGCGCCAGGAGCGGCGCTCCTCAGGCTCGGGCAAGGCGGCGACCGTGGCGCCGTTCTCCTCACGCTTCTCCAGGTCAACGATGGTGGTGTCCTCGGCGACGCGGCGATGCTTGTGGACCGACACGCGCCAGCGATACACCAGGACCAGGACACCGACGACACCCAACCCCAGCACAACGATAGCGGCAAGGAGCAGCAGGTTCATCAAAGCGGCTCCATCCCGGCGGGACGCATACCCGCGCGGGTCCAGACGCTCCTGCCCTTATTGTAAGGGGTTTTTCGTGGAGATCAAGGTGGTAGGGTTCTGTTTTACCTGATCCGTTTGTGGAAGCAATGGTCAAAGCGCTTACATCCGCGGACAAGGGGCAACGCTCTCCCAGACCCTCTCGCGGGCCCCCGCTCCGATGGGCTAGGGCCCTACCCAGTACGGCGAGCCATCGGCGGGATCGACCGCGTAGGCGCTGCGGCGGTAGCGCTTGGCCACCTGTTTCATCGAGGCGGCCCGGCGGCTCAGATCCTCGGCGTCGCGGGGCTGCCCAGCGTGATGAATGACCCCGCCAATCGCCAGGCCCATCAGCGGGAAACGCCGCCAGTGACCGTCACGGTCGTAGGTCTCCAGATAGCCACGGGCCAGTTCCCGACTCTCGTAGAGCGCTGGCACGAGCGCCTCGAAGCGGGCGATAACATCGCGACATAGCCCCCGCGTCTGCTCTGGCGGGCAGAGAATGGCGAAGTCATCGCCGCCGACGTGGCCGAGAAAGGTGGCCCCTGCCTCGTGGCGGGTCACCTCACGAAGCGTCCCGGCGAGCTCGCGGATGGCCATATCGCCGCGGGCAAAGCCGTAGAAATCGTTAAAGGCCTTGAAGTTGCCCAGATCGGCGTGGAGCAGGGTGAAGGCAACCCGCTGGCGCAGGCGCCGCCGGATCTCCTCGATGAGCAAGGTGTTGCCCGGCAGACCGGTCAGCGGGCTATGCACCGGCTGGCGCGCGGCCCGGCGCAGATGGCTGCGGATGCGCGCCACCAGTTCGATCCCGATCACCGGTTTGGTGACGAAATCGTCGGCCCCGTTCTCGAAGCCCTTCACCAGGTCACGCGGGGCGCTTCGTCCACTCACGATAATCATCGGCAGGTGCGCCGTGCGGCTGTCGTTGCGCAACTGGCGCAGCGCCTCATACCCATCCAGATGCGGCAACACCACGTCGATGAGGATCAGATCCGGCAGGCGCTCCTGGGCCAGGCGCACCAGCGCGTGACCGTCATGGGCGACGAGAACGGCAAAGCCTGCCTCGACCAGCACCATGGTCATCAACTGGCAGAACTGGCGGTCATCATCGCCGATGAGGATCGTTTGAGGCTTTGTAGCCATCGGACCCCCCCTCGGGTCGTGGGCTTTCATGGATGCTTCGGAGATCATACATCGGGGCCTTCGGGCAAGATCCGCAACAGCACTTTCATCGCTCCCCGGGCCGCGGCGAAGGCCGCCACGCCATCGGGCAGGGCGTAGCGCGCGCTGATCAGTGGCGCGGTTTCGATCAAGCCACGCTCGAGCAAGCGCAGGGCCGGCGCGAACGGGCCGCACCGCGAACCGATCAGGGTGATTTCGTCCACCACCAGCATGGTCAGGTTCAGTTCGGAGGGAGCGTGAAAGGTGCTCTTCAGCACCAGGCGCCCCCGCGGCCGCACCAGGGCGCGCGCCGTGGCCAGCCCGGCAGGCTGCCCGGTGCAATCAACCACCACGTCGAAGCGCTCCCCGGCCACCTCCGCGGCGCTGACGCAGCGCGCGCCCTGGCGGCGGTACACCTCCCAGCGTTCCGGATGCCGCCCCACCAGCGTCACCGCGCAACCCGGCAGCCGCGCGACCTGGGCGATCATCGCCCCGAGCTTGCCATCGCCGACCACGGCGACATGGTCGCCGGGGCGCAAGTGGCATTGCTCCAGGATCTCCAGCGCGGCGGCCAGGGGCTCGACCCATACCGCTTGCTCATCGCTGATCGTCTCGGGCACGGCATGCAGACAATGGATCGGCAGCGAGACCAGGTCGGCCATCGCCCCATCGCGCCGGTCAATGCCCAGCGTTGTGCGCTGCGGGCAATGGGAGTGGTCACCGCGCTGGCAGGTAGGGCAACGCAAACAGGCCGCGTTGATCTCGCCCACCACGCGTCGCCCGATCCACGCCGGTTCCTCACAGGCCGCCACCGTGCCGACAAACTCGTGGCCGAGCACCCCGCGAAAGCCCATGTAGCCGCGGGTAATCTCGATGTCGGTGTTGCAGATACCGGCCAGATGGGGGCGGATCAGCGCCTCGCCAGGCGCCAGGGGAGGCTCGGGGTAGTCGGTCACGAAACGGAGCGTTCCGTCAAAAAGCAATGCGCGCATACCCGTCTCGATCCGTATGCAGACGTCTAACACCGCGTCATGGCGTCGAACCGGTTGCTCGTCGGAGATCTTTGCTTATTATACTATATTTGTAAGACGTGGTTCGCACCTGACGGAGGGGGGTGGGGAAGCCGGGTTGCCCCACGCCCCCGCCCCGCAGGGATATGGGGAAACCGGGTTTCCCCATCCCCCCACCCGGTGGGAGGATCTGGGAGGGCTGCGCCCTCCCAGGAACAATCGTATGTTCATCCCCTTCGTGTGCGGCGGAGCCGCATGGATGGCCTGGGTGAAACGCCGCCCCCCGATCCGGCGGGCGTGGGAACGAATGTCCTGTCAGGGTAGCAACTCGCTGTCATTACAGAGATGCGGAGTGAAGGCATGGATTTCGTCCTCTTCTTTATTACGGCGGCGGTAGCCCTGATCGGGGCGCTTGCCATGCTTGTGGCGCGGAACGCGGTGCATAGCGCCCTGTTTTTGCTGCTGAACTTCGCGGCCATCGCCGTGCTCTTCCTGCTCCTCCAGTCGCCCTTCCTGTTCGCCATTCAGTTTACCGTCTACGCCGGGGCGATCATGGTGCTGTTCCTCTTCGTGGTGATGCTGCTCGGGGCCGAGCGCGTCGAGGACACGCCCGACCGCATCCCCTGGCAGCGCCCCCTGGCCATCGTGCTGGGCGCGGCTCTGGTAGCCGTGGCGGTGGTGGGCGTGCTGCGCGGGATCTGGGCAGCGCCGCCTGGCGGCGAGGCCGCCGCCGCCTTCGGCGACCCGGCGCACCTGGGGGCGCTGCTCTTCACCAACTACCTGCTGCCCTTCCAGGTGACCGGCATCATCTTATTGATCGCCGTGGTCGGGGTGGCGGTGCTGAACCAGCGCGGGCGAACCGCCCCGGCGGCTGATCGCGGGCCTACGGGCGATTAAGGTGTGGAGGTGTGGAGTCAGGAGGAAGTTCGTCAGACATATAGAAGGTCTACATCTCTACATCTCTACACCTCTACATCTCTACACCTCCACACCTCCACATACACGGAGACCGTACCCATGGTGCCCACCAGTTACTACATCATCCTCAGCGCGGCGCTGTTTGCCATTGGCGTGCTCGGGGTGCTGATCCGGCGCAACGCGCTGGTCGTCTTTATGTCGGTCGAATTGATGCTCAACGCGGCGAATCTGGCGCTCGTGGCCTTCGCTCGGGAACGGCTGAGCATTGACGGGCAGGTGCTGGTATTCTTTGTTATCACCGTGGCCGCCGCCGAGGTCGCCGTGGGGCTGGCGCTGCTGGTAGCGATCTTCCGCACCAGGCACACCACCGATGTTGACGAGGTCAGTACGCTCAGGGGCTGAGCGCGGAAGATCCGAGGTACACGATGGAATGGTTCATCTGGCTCATTCCGTTGCTGCCGTTCATCGGCTTTTTGCTGAACGTCTTTGCGATCCGGCGCGAGCGCCCGGCGGGGTTGGTGGCGAGCGGGCTGGTGGCGGCCTCCTTCGTGGTCACGGTGATCGCCAGCGCCGCCTTATCCGGGCTGCCTGAAGAAGAGCAGCGGATCATGTCGGTGAGCTGGCACTGGATCAACACCGGGGCCCTGCAGGTGCCCTTCGGCATCATGCTCGACCCGCTCACCGCCGTCATGGCGCTGCTGGTAACCGGCGTGGGCGCGTTGATCCACATCTACTCCATCGGCTACATGCACGGCGACCCGCGGGTGGTGCGCTACTTCGCCTATCTGAACCTCTTCATCACCATGATGCTGTTCCTGGTGATGGGGAACAACATGCTCATGCTCTTCCTGGGCTGGGAGGGGGTGGGACTGTGCTCCTTCCTGCTGATCGGCTTCTGGTTCGAACGCGCCGAGGCCTCCGACGCCGCGGTGAAAGCCTTCGTGGTCAACCGTATCGGCGACGCGGCCTTTATTCTGGGCATGCTGGCGATCTACGCCAGCTTTGGGACGCTCAATTTCTACCCGGTGAGCGTTGGCGGGCAACTACAGCCGGGTTTCCTGGAGCGCGTGCCGGAGATCATCGGGCGGACCGTTGGCCCGACCTGGCAGCCCTTCGCCCTGACCACGCTTATCAGCTTCCTGCTGCTGATCGGCGCCACCGGCAAATCGGCGCAGTTCCCCCTGTTCGTCTGGCTGCCTGACGCCATGGCCGGCCCGACACCCGTCTCGGCGCTCATCCACGCCGCCACCATGGTCACCGGCGGCGTGTACATGATGACGCGCAACGAAGCCCTCTTCGCCGCCTCGCCCGCCACCCAGAGCTGGGTGCTGTGGATCGGCGCGCTGACGGCCTTCATCGCCGGCACCTCGGCGATTGCCCAGTGGGACATCAAGCGCGTCCTGGCCTATTCCACCGTATCGCAACTGGGCTTTATGGTCGCGGCGTGCGGCATGGGCGCCTACGTGGCGGCGATCTTCCACCTGCTGACCCACGGCATCTTCAAGGCGCTGCTCTTCCTTGGCGCCGGCTCGGTGATCCACGGCACCCACGAGACCCAGGATATGCGCAAGATGGGCGGGCTGCGCAAGGCTATGCCCACAACCTACTGGACCTACCTGGTCGGCGCCGGGGCGCTGGCAGGGATCGCGCCCCTGGCGGGCTTCTGGTCGAAGGACGAGATCCTGGCCCACGCCCTGAGCCACGACCACTGGCCGCCGTTGATCATCCTGTTCCTCACCTCGCTGATCACCGCCTTTTACATGGGGCGGCAGGTGGCGCTGATCTTCTTCGGCCAGCAGCGCGACAGCCACTACCACCCCCACGAGAGCGGGCGGGTGATGACCGTGCCGCTGATCGTTCTGGCGATCGGCGCGATCATCGGTGGGGCGATCAACCTGCCCTGGGGCCACTGGCTCACCGACTGGCTCAAGCCCGTGCTGCACGAAGAGGCAGGCACGTTCAACCTGGCCCTGGCCCTGATCGCCACCGCCGGCGCGGTGGGCATGAGCTACCTGGGCTGGTGGATCTACACCCGCAACGCGGCCAGGATCAAGGTCGGCGGCAAGGACCCCGCTTACCGCTACTCCGGCGACATCTGGGACGGGCTGGAAGAGGCCTGGTACCTCGACCGGCTCTACCAGCGGGCGATTGTGCGGCCGTTCCAGCGGCTGGGGAGCTTCCTCGCCGGCGTCTTCGACCCGCAGGGCATTGACGGGCTCGTGCTGGGCGTTGGCGTCCTGTTCGGGCGAGCCGGCGAGCAGGTGCGGCGCTTCCAGAGCGGCTACGTGCGCACCTACGCGCTGATTTTTACCGTCGGGGTGGTGATTGTGCTCGGCTTCGTGCTGGTGTTCAGCCGTTAAGGAACAGGACGTGCGCGGTGGAGGGGCGCGGGGAGGCTTCGCCTCCCCCGCATGCTCCTCTTCCCCGCCCGCAGCGGCCAGGCGGCCTGGCGCAACCCCCACCGCGCACCCGCCGCGGGCGGAGAACGAGCGGTTCGTGGCGGGCCTGCGGACTTCCACCCCGCCCCGCCGGAGGACGACCGCCTGACTCCTGTTAAGAAAGAGCCTATGGACAACTTCCCGATCCTCTCGCTGGTTCTGTGGCTGCCCGCCCTGGGCGCCCTCGGCCTGGTGCTCGTGCCGCGGGAGAACGCCGAACTGGCCCGCCGGATGGCCCTGATCGTCGCCCTGCTGACCTTCCTGGTCTCGCTGGCGCTGCCCTTCGGCTACCGCGCCACCCCCGGCGACGCCTCCACCATGCGTTTCGTCGAGAACCTGCCCTGGCTGCCGATGTTCGGCGCCGGCTACAGCCTCGGCGTTGACGGCGTCAGTCTCTGGCTGGTTCTGCTGACCACCTTTCTGCTGCCGATCGTCATCCTTTCGACCTGGGACTCGGTGCACACCCAGGTGCGGAACTTCCAGATCCTCATGCTGCTGCTCGCCACGGCGATGATCGGCGTGTTCATCAGCCTGGATCTGCTGCTGTTCTACATCTTCTGGGAGTTCACGCTCATCCCCATGACCCTGTTGATCGGCATCTGGGGGGGAAGCAACCGGATCTACGCCGCGCGCAAGTTCTTCCTCTACACCTTCTCCGGGTCGGTGCTGATGCTGGTGGCGATCATCGGCCTGTACGTCTTGCATCGCGACGCGATCGCCGCCAGCCAGCCCGGCTACGCCGGCAGCTTCAACGTCAGCGTCATCCTGACAAATCTGCGCAGCGGCGCCTTCCAACTGGACACCACCGTCGAGCGGCTGCTCTTCGGGGCCTTCTTCCTGGCCTTCGCGATCAAGGTGCCCCTCTGGCCCTTCCACACCTGGCTCCCCGACGCCCACGTCGAGGCCCCGACCGCCGGCTCGGTGATCCTGGCCGGCGTGCTGCTCAAACTGGGCAGCTACGGCCTGATCCGCTTCAACCTGAGCCTCTTCCCCGAAGCCTCGCGCTGGGCGGCCCCCGCCGTGGCCATTCTGGCGGTGATCGGCATTATCTACGGCGCGATCGTCGCCTTCGCCCAGAGCGATATGAAAAAACTGGTGGCCTACTCGTCCGTCAGCCACATGGGCTTCATCGTGCTGGGAATCTTCGCCCTCAACCCCGAAGGCGTCAGCGGGGCCATGCTGCAGAGCATCAACCACGGTCTCTCGACCGGGGCGCTGTTCCTGATCGTCGGCGTACTCTACGAACGGCGGCACACCCGCGACATGGCCGAGTACGGCGGTATCTGGAAGGTCATGCCCGTCTACGCCGGCATCACCCTGCTCGTGGCTCTCTCGTCGGCGGGGCTGCCGGGGCTCAACGGGTTCATCGGCGAGTACACGATTATGCAGGGGGCCTTCCTGGCGCCCGAGCTGAGCTGGCCCTTCCTGAGCTTCGCCGTGCTCGGCGTGGTCCTGGCCGCGGTCTACCTGCTGCGGATGTACCAGAGCGTGTTCATGGGCGACCTGCGCAATCCGAAGAATCAGGACCTGAGCGATCTGAACCGGCGCGAACTGGCGACCCTGGCGGCCCTGTGCGTGCCGATCATCGCCCTGGGCCTCTACCCGGCCTTCGCCTTCGGGCCGATGCAGGCCAGCGTTGGCGAGACGCTCGCCGGGATCGCCACGGCCGTGGCTGGAAGGTAATGCGCATATGCAGAGTTTACAGATCCCTCCGGTTGACCTGCGCCTGCTGACGCCCCTGCTGATCGTCGTCGGCTGGGCCTCGGCCTTGCTGCTGATTGACGTCTTTTTCGTTCCCGAGGGGCGCAAGAAGATCACCGGCTACCTGGCGATAGCCGGCCTGGCCGTCGCCGGGTTGGCCGGCATGCCGCTGTGGAACGTCAGCGGCAGCACCTTTTCGGGCATGCTGGTGCTGGAGCGCTATAGCCTGGCGCTGACCTGGATCTTCCTCATCGCCGGGGCCCTGAGCATCGCCGTGGCGCTGGACTACCTGCCGCGTCACGCGATCGAGCAGGGAGAATACTACCCGCTGATCATGTTCGCCGTCGGGGGCATGATCCTGATGGCCCAGAGCGCCGACCTGATCACCCTTTTCCTGGGGATCGAGCTGCTCTCCATCACCCTGTACATCCTGACCGGCTTCGCCTACCCGCGGGTCGCCTCGGAAGAGGCGGGGATCAAGTACCTGGTGCTGGGGGCCTTCGCCGCGGGCTTCTTCGTGTACGGCATCGCGCTGATCTTCGGCGCCACCGGCACGACCAGCCTGGCCGGGATCGCGGACTACCTGGGCCGGCAACCCTTCGCGCCGCAGGATGAAACCCTCTTCCTGGTCGGGGCGAGTCTGGTGCTGATCGGCTTTGGCTTCAAAATCGCCCTGGTGCCCTTCCATATGTGGACGCCGGACGTGTACGAAGGCTCGCCCACGCCGGTGGCGGCGTTTATGAGCGTCGGCACCAAGGGCGCGGCGCTGGCGGCGCTGCTGCGGGTGACGCTGGCGATGGAAGCGGCGCGGGACTTCTGGCTGCCGCTGCTGGCGACACTGGCCGCCGCGACGATGATCATCGGCAATCTGGGAGCCCTGGGGCAGAGCAACCTGAAGCGCATGCTGGCCTACTCCAGCATCGGCCACGCCGGCTACATCCTGCTGGGGATCATGGTCGCGGCGGAGCGGGGCGCGGAGGCGTTTCTGTTCTACATGCTGGCCTACACCCTCACCAACCTGGGCGCCTTCGGCGTGCTGATCGCCCTCGAGCAGCGGGGCGAAGCGGCCTGGAGCATTGACGACTTCGCGGGGTTGTACCAGCGCCGGCCCCTGTTGGCGGTGGCCATGGCCCTCTTCATGTTCTCGCTGGCCGGGGTACCGCCCACGGCGGGCTTCATGGGCAAGTTCTTCGTCTTTACCGCAGCCTACGCCGGGGGCCTGGGCTGGCTCGTGCTCATCGGCGTGATCACCAGCGCCATCGCCGCCTACTATTACCTGCGCGTGGTGGTGAAGATGTTCATGCAGGAGCCGGTGCGCGATGTGCGCCCCGAACTTACCCGCGGGTTGAACACCGAGATCCTGATCGCCGGCGTCGCCACTTTGCTCCTCGGCTTGCTGCCCACCCCCATCGTGCTGCTCGTCGAACGCTCCCTGGTGGCGCTGGGGGGATGAGGGGCGTGGAGGCGCGGGTTCACATGCCTCCTGAGAGCGAGGCAGCCAGTCGCGCACAGGTGCCTGGGGAGGTGCACCGGCGGGCAGACCACGGGGGTTGCTGCTTCTTTACCGAAAGTTTACAATCAGCTTAATATTTTTTGACGCAACCACCCTACAATTGACTCACTCACAAGACCTACGTGGTGGAGAGGTGCGGGAAGGCTGCGCTTTCCCGCATGCGTCTGTTCCCCGCCTGCGGCGGGGGCATGGTCAGCGTTGTGCCGGTCTTCGTGGCCGCTGCGGGCGGAGAACGACCGGTTCGTGAGGGACTACGGCCCTCCGCCCCCCGCCGGGAGGCAACGGCGTAGTTCCCTCCACGAACGGTGGCGCATGCTTCCCTCCGCTCGCGCCACGCGACCAGGGTTCGAGAGTGCGACACGTCCCACCCGGCCCTCTCCCTGACCCTCCCCCGCTGGGGGAGGGAACCGCGCGGCGCCCCCCGGCGGGGCGAGGCTGGGAGAAGGCGCACCACCGCCGCGGCGCGCTGCCGCGGGTCAACCCGGCAAGCGGCGGCGCGCGGGCCGCTGGCGCTCCACGAGTGAGCAGGGATGGCGCGTCGGACCCTGGGCGCGCCCAGGTGGCGCTTGCAGCGCGCCGCCGGACATGGTATTGTGTTGCCACCGCAACTTTTGTATCCGCACCAGATCCTCAGAGAGGAGGCTTCCGCTATGGGCTATGCGGAGATGCACCGTCGTTCGATCGAGGACCCGCAGGGCTTCTGGGGTGAGCTGGCCGAAGAACTCCACTGGTACAAGAAGTGGGACACGGTGCTCGACGACAGCAAGGCGCCGTTCTACCGCTGGTTCGTCGGCGGAGAGACGAACCTGTGCTACAACGCGGTTGACCGGCATGCCCTGGGCGCGCGCCGCGGCCAGGCCGCGCTGATCTGGGAGAGTCCTGAAGTGGGCCAGTCGCGCACGCTCACCTACTTCGAGCTCTACCGGGAGGTGAACAGACTGGCCGCGGCGTTCCAGCGGCTCGGCGTGCAGAAGGGCGATCGGGTGATCATCTACATGCCGATGGTGCCCGAAGCGATCTTCGCCATGCTGGCCTGCGCGCGTCTTGGCGCGGTGCACTCCGTGGTGTTCGGCGGGTTCTCCATCGCCTCGCTGGCCTCGCGCATCGATGACGCCGAGCCGGTGCTCATCGTCACCGCCGATGCCGGGATGCGCAAGGGCCTGCCGGTACATCTCAAAGAGATCGTGGACCGGGCGCTGGAAGCCGCCGCGAAGCCCAGCGTGCGCCACGTGCTGGTGCTGAACCGCGGCCTGGTCGCTATGGAGATGCAAGAGGGCCGCGATCTGGATTGGGCCGAGCAGATCAAGGCGTCAGGCGCCACGTATGTCGAGCCGGCGCGCGTGGCTTCGACCGATCCCTCCTACATCCTCTACACCTCCGGCACCACCGGCAAACCCAAGGGCGTCGTGCGCGACACCGGCGGCTACATGGTGGCCCTGCACGCCTCGATGAGCCAGATCTATAACTGTGGCGACGGCGATGTCTACTGGTCCACCTCGGACATCGGCTGGGTGGTGGGGCACAGCTACATCGTCTATGGCCCGCTGCTCAAGGGCGTGCCGACGGTGGTGTACGAGGGGCGCCCCGACCACCCCGATCCGGGGGTCTGGTGGCGGGTGATCGAGAAGTACGGCGTAACCCATGTCTTTACGGCGCCGACGGCGCTGCGGGCGCTGCGGAAGTTCCCCGAGCAGTGGATGCGCAGCGCCGACATCAGTTCGCTGAAGATCCTCTTCGCCGCCGGCGAGCCGCTCGACGCGCCGACCTACGAGTGGGCCAGGGCCGCGCTGAATGTGCCGGTGATCGACCACTACTGGCAGACGGAGAGCGGCTGGAGCATGCTCACCAACCCGGTCGGGGTGGAACTGTTGCCGATCAAGGCCGGCTCGCCAACCATGCCGGCGTTCGGGCACAACCTCGAAGTGGTGGACGCCGACGGAAACCCCGTGCCGCGCGGCGAGAAGGGCTTTCTGGTAGATCACGGCCCCCTGCCTCCTGGGATGTTGATGACGCTCTGGAACGACGATGAGCGCTACATTCAGAGCTACTGGAGCCACTTCAAGGGCAAATTGCTCTATATGACCGGCGACTACGCCATTCAGGACGCCGATGGCTACTTCTGGATGCTGGGCCGCGCCGACGAAGTGCTCAACGTCTCCGGCCATCGCCTGGGCACCCGCGAGATCGAAGAGGTGATCTCCGGCCATCCGGCCGTGGCCGAGGCCGCGGTCATCGGGGTGCGCCACGAACTCAAGGGCGAAGGCGTCCTGGTCGTTGCCGTGCTCAAGCAGCATATCGCCCCTGCCGATCAGGACAGCGTCGCGCGCAGCATTACCACCCTGGTGCGCGAGAGCATCGGCCCCATCGCCACCCCTGATGCCATCCATTTCGTCAGCATGCTGCCCAAGACCCGCTCGGGCAAAATTATGCGCCGGGTGATCCGCGCCGTCTACCAGGGCGATAACATCGGCGACCTGAGCACCATCGAGGACGACGCCACCGTGGATATGGTGCGCGAGGCCATTGACGTGCTCAAGGGCGATCTGTAGTGTCAGTGGAACAAGGAGGTTATCCAATGGCCGAGATCCGCGACGTTGCGCTGCCGAACACCTCGGAAGTGTACCGGCCCAGCGACGCTATCGTCGAGAACTCCAATGTGATGGCGTATGCGCGCTCCAGGGGCTTCAGCAGCTACGAGGAACTCTACCAGTGGACGCTCGACAACAATGAGCAGTTCTGGGCCGATATGGCCTCCGAACTGGAGTGGTTCCAGCCCTGGGAGAAGGTGCTCGACGATAGCAACAAGCCCTTCTTCAAGTGGTTCACGGGGGCCAAGACCAATATCGTCCACAACGCCATCGATCGCCACGCGGCATCCTGGCGCAAGAACAAGCTCGCCATGGTCTGGGAAGGCGAGGACGGCACCCAGCGCACCTTCTCCTACCACGCGCTGAACCGCGAGGTCAGCAAGATGGCGAATGTGCTCAAGAGTGTCGGCGTGAAGAAGGGCGACATCGTCACCATCTACCTGCCCCGCATCCCCGAACTGCCGATGATGATGCTGGCTTGCGCCAAGATCGGCGCGGCGCACTCCGTGGTCTACGGCGGCTTCTCCGAGGCGGCCCTGGCGGACCGCCTGGCCGACGCGCAGAGCAAGGTGCTGGTCACCGCCGATGGCGGCTTCATGCGCGGCAAGATCGTCGAGTTGAAGAAAATCGCCGATGAGGCCATGGCCCGCACGCCTACGGTGCAGACCTGCCTGGTGATCAAGCGCACGGGCCATAGCATCAATATGGAACTCGGGCGCGACCTCTGGCTCCACGAGTTGATGGGCCTGCCCATCGCCGCCGCCGATTGCCCCACCGAGGTGATGGATGCCGAGGATCCGCTGTTCATCCTCTACACCTCGGGGACGACCGGTAAGCCCAAGGGGGTGGTGCATACCCACGGCGGCTATATGGTCGGCATCTATGCCACCTTGAAGATGGTCTTCGACATTAAGGAAGATGACCGCTACTGGTGCGCGGCCGATCCGGGCTGGATCACCGGCCACAGCTACATCGTCTACGCGCCTTTGATTACTGGCGCCACGTCGTTCATGTACGAGGGCGCGCCGAATTACCCCTTCCCCGACCGCTGGTGGTCGCTGGTGTCGAAGCACTCGATCAGCATCCTCTACACCGCCCCCACCGCCATTCGCGGCCTGATGCGCTTCGGCGAAGCCTGGCCCTCGCGCCACGACTTGAGCAGTCTGCGGCTGCTCGGCTCGGTGGGCGAGCCGATCAACCCCGAAGCCTGGAAGTGGTTCTATAGCGTCATCGGCAAGGACCGCTGCCCGATCATGGATACCTGGTGGCAGACGGAGACGGGGCACTTCATGATCACCCCGACCCCGGTGGTGCCGCTGAAGCCCGGCAGTGCCACCCGGCCCTTCCTCGGCATCGAGGCCGACGTGGTGCGCGAGGACGGCACCCCCTGCGGTCCCAACGAGGACGGTCTGCTGGTGATCAAGCGTCCCTGGCCGGGCATGATGCGCACCATCCTCAACGACCCGCAACGCTACGTGGACACCTACTGGACGCGCCTCCCGGGGATGTACGCCGCCGGCGACAGCGCCCGCAAGGACGAGGATGGCTACATCTGGGTGATCGGGCGCCTGGACGATGTGATCAAGGTGTCGGGCTACCGCCTGGGCACGGCGGAGGTGGAGAGCGCCCTGGTGAGCCATCCGGCAGTGGCTGAGGCCGCGGCCATCGGTCTGCCCCACGAGGTGAAGGGCAATGCCATCCACGCCTTCGTGATCCTGCGGGCCGGTTTCGACGGCAGCCCGAAGCTCGAGGAGGAACTCCGCGCCCACGTGGGCCACGAGCTTGGCCCCATCGCCCGGCCCGACGCGATCACCTTCGTCAGCGTGTTGCCCAAGACGCGCTCGGGCAAGATTATGCGCCGGGTGCTCAAGGCGCGCGCCCAGGGCTTGCCTGAGGGCGATATTTCCACCCTCGAGGAGTAGACGCTCCCGTAACCCTGCCCCTGGGAGCTGGGGAAACCGGGTTTCCCCAGCCCCCTCCATCTCCTGCGCCCGCCCACACCCTCCCGCGGGCGGGGGTATGGGGAAACCAGGTTTCCCCATACCCCTCGCCGAGGGCTTATTTTCACGTTAGCCGTCCATGCGGCTGCGCCGCACAACGCCGCAATGAACATACGGTTGTTCTTGGGAGGGCTGCGCCCTCCCAAACCCTCCCAGGGGGCGGGGCCTGGGTGCGCGGGCCGCTGGCCCGCATCCGCTGAGGTATGGGGAAACCCGGTTTCCCCACACCCCTCTTCGAGAGCCTATGTTCACGTTAGCCATCCATGGGGCTCCGCCGCACACCGACGAGATGAAAATGATTCTTGGGAGGGCGTAGCCCTCCCAAACCCTCCCACCGGGTGGGGGCTGGGGAAACCCGGTTTCCCCATGTTCACGCGAGACCGACCAGACACGCCGCCAGTTCGCGGCGATAAGCCAGACTGTTGAGCCTCTCCCAGCGGGCGGGCAGTTCGGCGCCGAGGTGCGCGGCCTGCTGCTCGCGGAGCGCCAGGTAGGCCGCCACGGCGGGACCGGCCCGCGGATCATCGGCGTGGGGCGCCAGCAGATGCCGGGCCACGCTGATGTCGTTGAGCACCCCCAGGTGATCCTGAAAGGCCATCAGCGGCTTGATGACCTCGTCGGCGTGAGGGCCGAGGGTCTCGGCGAAGAACTCGAGCACGTAGCGCAGGCGCTTGCCATCAATGCGCATCGCGTGAAGTTCCTCGGGATCAACGGGCAGGCCGCCGCGATCGTGGGCGCGCAGCGCCTCGTAGTGACGCCAGATGGTGCTGCCGGCGAGATCGCATACGCGCGGCCGGTCGTCCCAGCCGTCGGGTTCGTTCATCAGAGTGGCGAACTCACGCAAGAACCCGGCATAGGCGTCACTTTCCAGAAAGGCGATCAAGACCCTGAAGGCTTCGTCGCGCTCCTCGCGGAGCCGTTCGCTCAGCGCCGCGACCGCCGGCTGGACCTCTTCCGGCAAGGCCGGCGTCTGCTCGGCAAGGTCGGCCAGCAGCACATCGCGGTCGCGCACCGGCCCGGCGACGCCCGCCAGCCGCCCCAGGCCCTTGCTGTAGAAGCGCAGGCCGCCCGGCGTGAAGACCGGGGTCAACAACCGCAGGGTGGCGCGCAGGCGGCGGGTAGCGACGCGCAGATCATGCACCGCCTCGATGTGCGTATCGGCGCGCACCTCCCGCTCGGCCAGGCGCAGACGGCGCAGATGGCGGCGGAGCAGCACCCGGCCCAGTTCGGCCAGGGGCGCCTCGGGGTCGGCGTACCAGCGACCAGGGACGGCAACCTCTTCCGCTTCGCCAACAGCCGGGCCGTCGGGCGAGGGCGCGGCGGTCGCTGCGGTTTGCTCCCCCTCACCGACGGCTGGACCATCAGGCGAGCCGGGGGCCAGCGGAACGGCGGCCCCGGCGCCCTCCACCTGCGCCTGAAGCGGCTCGCCAAAGACCTTGCGCCACAGATCGGCCTTGGCGACGGCGCGCGCCCCATCTTCGGCGGCATAAGGACCGCTCAGGGTCAGCATGAGACCATCGCCGGCAGGCGTCACGGCAAGCAGGCGGGTGGTTTGCGACTGGCTGTAATCCAGGCCATCGGCCACGCGCAGGATGGCCGAGAGGCGCAGCGCGTCGCGCTGCCCGCGCCGGCCCAGAGCCAGGTAGGCCGGCTCGAGTTCGGGGCGCACCTTCTTGCGGTGGAAGGCGACCATACAGGCCACAATGGCCCGCTCCCGGGGGGAGAGATCGTTAATCTCCTGGTTCAGCACGATGTCGCGCCCGACCAGGTGATGCTCCGGCGGGTCGGTGGTCATCCCCACATTGTGGAGTAGAGCGCCGATCTCGAGCACGCGCCGCCGGGCGGGCAGCAACTCGTAGCGTTCGGCGACGGCATCGAACAGCGCCAGCGCCAGATCGGCCACCTGGCGCGCATGGGCCATTTCAACGCGATAGGTGTCGAGGATTTCCTTCACGTCTGGCATGGTCCTTTCTCCTCAGTTGTCTATGCGGCTACGCCGC
>DAOTYR010000133.1:0-7933 GCA_034434655.1 Chloroflexaceae bacterium | reverse complement strand
GGAACAACCGCTGGTGTGCGGCGCAGCCGCATAGACAACTGGTGCAGCGATGAGTGTGAACCCCGACCGTTCCACGCCATGGTCCGCCGCGGAGCTGGCCGAATTGAACGCGCGCTTCCGCGATCGCCCGCCCGAGGAGTTGCTCGCCTGGGCCGCCGGGCGCTTCGGTGAACAGACGGTGCTGACCTGTAGTTTCGGCGGCGCGTCGGGTATGGTGCTGCTCGACCTGATTGCCCGCCAGCGCCTGCCCATCTCCATTCTCTTCCTGGATACCGACCTGCTCTTCCCCGAAACGTACCGCCTGGCCGCCGAGGTCGAACGGCGCTACGGGCTGAGGATCAGGCGCCAGCGCCCGGCCCTCAGCCTGGAGGAGCAGGCGCGCCAGCACGGCCCCGAGTTGTACGCCCGCGACCCGGACCGTTGCTGCGCCATCCGCAAGGTGGCCCCGCTGGCCGAGGCCCTGCGCCCCTACCGGGCCTGGATCAGCGGCATCCGCCGCGAGCAGACCGCCCAGCGCGCCGCTACCGAAGTGGTAGCCTGGAACGCCCGGCACGGTCTGCTCAAGCTCAGCCCCCTGGCGGCCTGGAGCGAGCGCGAGGTGTGGGCCTACCTGCACGCTCACCATGTGCCCTACAACCCGCTGCTCGACCGGGGCTACCCCAGCCTGGGCTGCGCGCCCTGCACCCGCCCGGCCAGCGCCGACGATCCGCGCGCCGGGCGCTGGAGCGGCTTCGCCAAGACCGAGTGCGGGATCCATAGGTGAGTAACGTACCTGGTATCTGTTCACAGCCGGAGTACTACCAACACGTCCTGGAGACGCCGCAAGCTCGTGAGCGCTAACGTGAACATAGGCTGCTCACCTACGCGTATGCGGCGCTGACCCCCTCTCCTAACCTCCCCCCGCTGGGGGGAGGAGGCGGACTCCCTCCCCCCAGCGGGGGGAGGGCTGGGGAGGGGGGCCGTCACCTTGCCCGCGGAGACGCGACGAGGGCGTCCCGCCCGCGCTCCCAGGTCATGTTCATTGGGCGTTGGGCGCCATGCGCATGACCGTCTCACGTGAACATACGCTCTCGAAGCGGGGAATGGGGAAACCGGGTTTCCCCATACCCCGCCCGCGTGAGGGTCTGGGAGGGCAAAGCCCTCCCAAGAACAAACGTATGTTCATTGCGGCGTGGTGCGGCGCAGCCGCATGGAGGGCTGAGGTGAACACAGGCTGGGAGCGCGGGCATTATGGCCTTTGAACAATTACTCCGCTTTAGCCCTCGCAGGCGGCCTTCGCATCCCCTAGCCGAGGGCTTATGGTCTTTGAATACATCATCCGGTATAGGCCGCGCAGGCGGCCTTCGCATTCCCTAGCCGAGGGCTTCAGCCCCACGGCCAGCCCGGCATCCCGGATGAATTGCTCAAAGACCATCTTGCCCGCGGAGCCGTGGCGCGGGCGGGACGCCCGCGCTCCCAGGCACGTGGATTACCCCAGGTGTGAACAGCTACCCGGTCCAGTCGCCTTGACACCCCCTCCCGTCACCCGTACCATGCACAGGGAAGCCCCCGTTGTTCCACGCTTCGTAGTGTCCGGAACCTTGCTACCATTTTAGATTGCGGATTGTAGATTGCCGCTCCATGCAACAGGAAGCGCTCCAGCGCTCACGAGCTTGCCGCGTCTCTTGATGCTTCGGTGTACGATCATTGCAGCCGTCCATGCGGCTCCGCCGCACAACGCTGCGGAGGGGGAAACCCGGTTTCCCCACATCCCTCGCCGAGGGCGTATGTTCACGATAGGCGCCATGCGCACGGCGCACCCCGCCCGCTGCAAACGGCCCGGGAGCGCGGGCCTCCCACCCGCGTCGCGCCTCCGCGGGCACGGTGACAGCCCCCTCCCTGACCCTCCCCCGCTGGGGGCGGGAACCCGGCTCCTCCCCCCAGCGGGGGGAGGCTGGGAGGGGGGCTGAACGCGGCGAACGATGTTCCCCCCAGGCACGCCATGGTTGTAAGTGTTCACATGTCTCCTGGGAGCGCGGGCAGCTTGCCCGCGGAGAAGCGACGGGGACGCAACGCCCTCGCTCGCAGGCGCGTGGGTTACTCCAGGTGTGAACAGTTACCCACGGTTACACTCTTTACACATGCCGGCGCTGTGCTATAATGGAACCCGCGCGTCGAATACATGTTCGCACCGTTCATTATGTTTATTCATGCGATTGCAATGCGGATCTTCTGACAGCGCATTGTGGAAAACACACGTTTTACCTATCTCCAGAAAGTCCTCAACCTCTTTTAACTGTAAACACTTTCGAGGAGACCCCTGGCGGGGCGGGGAGCATGAGCACCCATGAAGGACTTCGTCCACCTGCACGTCCACTCGGAATACAGCCTGCTCGACGGTTACGCCTCCACGGCGGCGATCACCGCCCGCGCGGCGGAGCTGGGCATGGATAGCATCGCCCTTACCGATCACGGGGTCATGTACGGGGCGATAGAGTTCTACGAAGCGGCGAAGAAGGCCGGCGTCAAGCCGATTATCGGCATGGAAGCCTATTTCGCCCCCGGATCGCGCGACGACCCCATGGTCCGTGGCGGGAAGAATTACTACCACCTCCTCTTGCTGGCCAGAAACGAGACCGGCTACCGCAACCTGGTCCGCCTCACCACCCGCGCGCATCTCGATGGCATGGGCAAGGGCGTCTTCGCCCGCCCGCGCATTGACCGCGCCTTGCTCGAGCAGTACCACGAGGGCCTGATCGTTACCTCGTCGTGCATCGCCGGCGAGGTGATCAGCCAGATCCAGGCCCAGCAGGCCGATGAAGCCCGCCGGACGGCGGCCTATTTTCGCGATCTGCTGGGGCCAGAGCATTATTACCTGGAACTGCAACTCCACGACAATACGCCTGAACTCGAGGGCATCAACGACGAACTGGTGCGCATCGGTCGCGAGCTGGGCATCCCGATGGTGGTGACGAACGATACCCACTTTGTCCGCCCGGAGGATCGCCAGACCCAGCAGATGGTCATGGCGATGGGCATGAACCTCACCTACCGTGAGTTCTGCGCCAAAGACTACGCCATGGACGAGAGCTACCATATTATGTCCGGCGAACAGATGTGGGAGAAGTTCAAGCGCTACGGGACGGCGCCGCTGGAGAATACGCGCCGCATTGCCGAGATGTGCAACCTGAAGCTGGAGTTCGGGCGCGTGCAGTTGCCGCAGTTCGATCTGCCCGAAGGCCACGACGCCGCCTCCTACCTCCGCCTGGTGTGCGAGGAAGGCTTGATGCGCCGCTTCAACGGCAACCCGCCCGCGCACTACGTCACCCGTCTCCAGGATGAGCTGGACGTGATCAATGCCACCGGCTTCCCCGACTACATGCTGATTGTCTGGGACTACGTGAAATACGCCCGCTCGCGGGGCATTCCCTGCCTGCCCCGCGGTTCGGCGGGGGCCTCGCTGGTGCTCTACTGCCTGGGCATTACCGATGTGGACCCGGTGAAGAACAAGCTGCTCTTCGAGCGCTTCCTCTCCCGCGAACGCCTGGAGATGCCCGATATTGACACCGACTTCGCCGACTCGCGTCGCCAGGAGGTCCTCGATTATCTGACCCAGAAGTACGGGCGCGAGAATGTGGCCCAGATTATCACCTACGGCACCCTGGGGGCCAAGGCGGCCCTGCGCGACATGGGCCGCGTGCTCGATCTGCCGCTCAGTGAGGTGGACCGGGTCGCCAGGCTGATCCCGCCCCTGCCTGTGGGGATCACCATCGCTCAGGCCCTGGAGCGGGTGCCGGAGTTGAAGCAGATCTATGAGACCCAGCCGGAACTGCGCGAGTTGATTGATGCCGCGCAGCGGGTCGAGGGGCGTATGCGCTCGGTGGGCACCCATGCCTGCGGCGTGGTGGTGAGCCGCACGCCCCTGGAAGAGATTGTGCCCCTCCAGCGCACCACTAAAGACGAAAACGCCCTGATGGCCGCCTATGAGGGCCCCACCCTCGCCAAAATGGGCCTGCTCAAGATGGATATCCTCGGCCTCACCAACCTCTCGGTGGTGGCCGAGGCCCTCAAGTATATCGAGCAGACCACCGGACGGCGCATGTGGCTCGATGACATTCCGACCGACGATCCCAGGGTCTTCGAGAGCCTGAGCCGCGGCGAAACCCGCAATGTCTTCCAGTTGGAGTCGCCGGGGATGACCCGCTATTTGATGCAGTTGAAACCGACCCGCGTCGAGGATCTCTACGCCATGGTGGCGCTCTATCGCCCCGGCCCGCTGGAGCAGATTCCGGTCTATATTCACAATAAGCACCATCCCGAGCAGATCCGCTACCTGCACCCCATCCTCGAGCCGATCCTCGAAGATACCTACGGGGTGATCGTCTACCAGGAGCAGATTATGCAGTTGCTCCAGACGGTCGCCGATTATACCCTGGGCCAGGCGTATGTCGTCATCAAGGCCATCAGCAAGAAGAACAAGGCCCTGATGGCCGAGCACGAGGCGATCTTCAAGGCGGGGTGCCTGAAACAGGGTATCAGCCAGGAGATCGCCGACCAGTTGTGGGAACTGATCCTGCCCTTCGCCGGTTATTCCTTCAATCGCCCCCACGCCACGCTGTACGGGTTGCTGAGCTATCAGACCTGCTGGCTGAAGGTGAATTACCCGGTGGAGTATATGGCCGCCGTGCTCACCGGCGCGGGCGGAGCGCTCGAGGATGTCACCAAGGGCGCCCTGGAGGCGCGCCGCCTCGGGGTGGCCGTGCTGGGCCCCGATGTCAATCGCTCCCACAAGGGCTTCACCATCGAACCCCTGGACCCTGGCCGGCCCCTGCCGCCCGAGGTGGTCTACCAGCGCGGCATTCGCTTCGGCCTGGCGGCGATTAAGAACGTGGGCGAGGGTCCGGTCGAGGCGATCATCGCCGAACGCGAGGCCAATGGCCCCTTCCAGTCGCTGGAAGATCTCTGCGCGCGGGTGGACCGCCACGCGCTCAATAAGCGGCTGCTGGAGAGCCTGATCAAGGCCGGCGCGCTCGACGCGCTCCCCGGCTCGCGCCGCCAGAAACTGGCCATCCTCGACCAGGCGCTGAACGCTGGCGCCGAGGCCCAGAAGGCCCGCGCGATGGGCCAGAGTTCCCTGTTCGATGTCTTCGGCGAGCAGAGCGGCGGCGCGGCCAGCCTGCGCGTGCCGCGCATCCCCATGCCTTCCATCCCCGCCACTGCCGCCGATACCAAGGAGGAGTTGCTCTGGGAGAAGGAACTGCTGGGCCTCACCCTCTCCGACGACCCGGTTGCGCGGGCGCTTGAGGGGATCGATCGCGCCGGGGTGAGCAACCTGGGCGATATTGCCGAGGAGCACCTCAATACGCTGATGACCTTCGTCGGGGTGCTGAGCGGCGTCCGTCGCATCACTACCAGGAAAGGCGAGGCGATGCTGGTGGCCAATCTCGAGGATCTCACCGGCGCGATCGAACTGGTCGCCTTCCCCAGGACGCTGGCGCGCTATGGGGATCTGCTGCGCGATGACGCCGCGGTGAAGGTCACCGCGCGCGTGGAGAACCGCCGCGATGTGACCCAACTGGTGGTCGAGACGGTCGAGATGGTCAGCGCGGCCCCGGAAGCGGCGCCGATCAGCGCGCCCAATGAGATGGACCTGGAGGGTCTGAGCGAGGCGCTGGAGCCGATGCCCGTCGTTGGCGAACCGGCAAGCTTGCCAGACGCGCCGCCGCCCGTCGTCCTGGCGCCAGCGGCGCCCGCCGCGCCCCCGCCCGCGGCGACGGCGGCGCCCGCGCGCGCCCGGCGACAGGTGAAGCTCACCCCGCACGGCCACGATCAGGGAAGGGGGCAGACGATGAACGGCAATGGCCAGCACCACGACACAGCTACCCGCCCGCCGGTTGCCGGGCGCATCCTCCGGCTCTATCTGCCCCGCACCGGCGACCACGATGGCGACGTGCGGCGCATGCAGGACGTGTACAGCGTGCTGCGCGAGAGCGCCGGTCCCGACCAGGTGACGCTCTACCTGCCCAACGGCGTGGGCAGGGTGGTCCTCGAATCACAGCACCGGGTCGCCGTATCGCCGGGCTTGCTCGAGGCGTTGCGGCGGGTGCTGGGGCCGGAACGGGTGGTGGTCGAGTAGCGCCGAAGCAATCCTCCCGCGGGCGGGTGAGGGCGCAGCCCTCGAGCGGGGGGAAGGGGAAACCGGGTTTCCCCACCCGCCTCTTCTCCGGGGGACGAGGCCCGTCAAATAAGGGCATGCGGCGCCGCAGCCCCCCTCCCAACCTCCCCCCGCTGGGGGGAGGCGCCGCGGCTCTGGCCCGGGGAAGGGGAAACCCGGTTTCCCCTCCCAACCTCCCCCCGCTGAGGGGAGGAGCCGCGCTCCCGCCTCCGGCGGGGCAGGGCTGAGGAGGGCTGGTCAGCGTAGGTAAAACGTATTGGGACCATGCCCGCGCTGCGGCCCTCGGGGCAGTTCCTCCAGACGGAAATTATCGAAGCGCGCGCGCGCTCCAGAGGCCTCGGCCCCCTGAATGACCAGACCGGCGCGGCCGTCCAGACTGATCGCGTCAGTAAACTCCAGTTCGGCCAGCACCTCGTCGTTGACGCTGATCGCCAGCCGTCGCTCGCGCACCTCGACCTTGATGCGGTTGGTGGCGTTGAGGCCGGCGCGCACCGCGGGCGCCGGGGCGGGAGGGATGATCAGGCCGCCGTCGGCGCCGTTCCGGTAGAACATGAAGCCGCCCTCGGGCAAGATAACCAGGGCGAAGAAATTGAACGCGGCGTCGTCGCCAAACATCACGCCATAGCCGCTGCCTCCGCCCTCTGCCTCCACCATCGTGGCGTCCACTTCAAGCACGAAGTCGCCCTCCACCCGCGAGGAGCCAATGGGCAGGGGTTGTTGCCACGACACCACCTCGCCGCCCACAAAGACCTCGTAGCTCTCCTGCACGACGGTGGCGCCGCCAACGCTCCAGCGGGCGCGTTGCGGGTCGCTGAAATCCTCGCGCAGATCGATCCACTCATCGCGGGGCGCGTCAACGATCGGCGCCACTGCACCCTCGAGGTTGTCGAAGCGCACCGTCAGATCGCCCTGGTCGAAGGTCACCAACCCCAGGGTAAGCTGGCCCGCCTGCTGGCGCTCATCGCTGTACTCCAGCACCTGCTCGCCGTTGATGAAGCCGCGGATCGAAGCGCCCTCGGCGATCACCCGCAGGCGATTGCTCACCCCCAGGCCCCTGCGGATGCGCGGGTCGGGGGTCCAGGGCACGAGGGACGTGTAGGTCTCATCGCGCACCTGGACGAGGCGGAAGTAACCCGAGGGGCTGATCGAGAAGAGCAGGTGATCATCGGGGGCGGCCTGGCGAAAGCGGATGCCGAATTCTGAGGTCAGATCGCCGCTGACCGGCAGCACGTCCACGGCCATATCGAAGTCGCGCACATCGGACACGCCCAGGTAGAGACCGTAGGAGTCGAAGTGGGGCAATTCGAGTGTCATTTCGTAGGCGCCGCCGCTGATGCGCGTCTGTGAGCGGTCCCAACGGTTGGAGGGTTGGCTGAAGTCGTCAGTGATCGCCACGGGGCCATCGGGAATGGCGACGAACTTATTGGGGCTTTCGGGGGGCGGGCCAACCTGACCGGCGGTGAGCGAGGCCAGCCGGCCCCGCAGCACCGGGTTGGTCAGGACCACGAGGAGCAGGCCGATACTGGCGACGACGACGAAGGCGCCCAGCGCCGCGGCGAGGAGGATCAGCAGGCGCCGCCGGCCCCGCGGCGCCTCATCGGGCGCAGCCGGAGGATAGGGCGCCCATGCACTCCCGGCGGGTGGCGCAGGAGGCATACTATCGGCCTGCGGAGGCACACGGGTCTCCGGGTCGGACATGGCATTCTCCCTGGGAACGTCTATGCGCACAGGTGGCGATACCATATAGTATACCGCGTATCCTGCCGGAGCGGCAGGCGC
>DAOTYR010000132.1:0-2283 GCA_034434655.1 Chloroflexaceae bacterium | reverse complement strand
TCTCGCGCCTGGCCGGGCATGTCGAACTCATCTACTATGCCTTTGCTCCGCTGGTGGCCCTCTGGCCCGACCCGCGCGGGTTGCTGCTCGGCCAGACGTTGCTGGCGGCGACGGGAGCGATCCCCGCCTACCGCATCGCCCGGCGCCGCCTCGACAGCGTGCTGGCGGCGCGCTGCGCCGCGCTGATCTATTTGCTCTACCCGGTGGCCCTCACCGCGGCGCTCTTCGACTTCCACGGCGACACACTGGCCATGCCCCTGCTGCTCTGGGCGATGGATGCGTTCGACCGCCGCGACCTCCGCGCCGCGGCGCTGTGGGTAGGGCTGAGCCTGCTGTGCAAGGTGTATGTTGCCGTGGCCGTGGCCGGGCTGGGCGCGTACCTGTTTCTCTGGGGCGGGCAGCGCCGGGCAGGTCTGATCACCGCCGGCGCCGCCAGTCTCTACGGCGCGCTGGTCTTCCTGGTCATCCGCCCCCGCTTCGAGGCCGCTGGCGGTGTCCATGTAGCCAATAACTATATCGCTCACTACTTCGGCGCGACCGAGACGCTGCTGGCCACGGCCGGCGAACGGGCGCTGGCCGCCCTGGTGGTGGTGGGGCCGGCGCTATGGGTGGGTTGGCGCGGCTGGCGCTGGTTGCTGATGGCCGCGCCGCTGATCGGGGCGGTGCTGGTCAGCACCGGGCCGGGCGCGGGCTACCACTACGTCTATCACCACTACGCCCTGGCCGTGCCTTTCCTCGTCATGGCCGTCATTGACGGCGCAGCGCGCCTGCGCCGCGCCGCGGACGCGGCCCCGCCCGGCGGGAAGGCGCGTCAGTGGCGCGCCGATCTGCTCTTTGCCACAGTGATCGTCGGCCTGACCAGTTCCCTGCTGGTGGATCAGCCCCTCAACCCGGCCTTCTGGATGGGTCTGCCGGGGTGGGGGGCTGACCCGTCGGCCTATGGGGTGACCGCCCGCGACCGGCTCAAGGACCGCTTTCTGGCGACCCATGCCCCGCCCCCCGCGGCGCCCATTGCCGCCTCGATGTTTCTGGCCCCGCGCCTGGCCGACCGCCAGACCCTCTACGTCGTGCGGTACCCCGACGATCCCGGCGGCGAGCGGTTGCCCGCGCTGCTGCCCCAGGTTGACTATGTCCTGGCCGATGCGCTCTTCGACTGGCGCAGCGTTGATGGCGCCACGATCCTCGGCGGCCCCGCCTACGAGCGCCGCGAGATCGCTCTGCTGCTGCGCGACCCGGCCTTTGGCCTCAGCGTTGCCGAGGACGGCCTGCTGCGCTTCGAGCGGAACGCCGGCGCGCCCCTGTCACAGGCAGTAGCGGTGGCAACGACAAACGACCTTCCGGCGCGCACGGCCTACTTCGGCCCCATCCGGCTCCTCGGCGCCGAGCTTGCGCCGTTGGAGGGGCGGCGCTACCGGGCCAGCTTTGCCTGGACGGCCACGGGGCCGCTCCCGAGCGACCGCAGTCTCATCCCTGTCAGCACCCTTGACGGAGTAGAGGGGCGGATCGTCCACCTGCCCACCTTTGCCCTGCTGCCCACCGCCGAGTGGCCCGTGGGGGCGATCATTCGCGAGGAGTTCGAGTTGGAACTGCCCGCCGATCTGCCGCCGGGCCGCTACACCTGGCGCGTGGGCTGGTACGACCCGGCCCACCCCGAGGCCTACGCGACCGACGAGCGCAGCCAGTTCATGGGCGCGGCGCCAGCCGCAGTTGGCGTCATCGAGGTCGGATACTCTTTCGGATTGTAGATTTTGGATTTCAGGCATGGTTCAAACGCACGTGACCGTTCGCCTCGACACGGGACCACGGGGGAGGTTGTGGAGGGGCCTGGCCCCTCCACACCTCGCCGCCAGACGGTCAAGCGCAAACCGCAGGTTTTGAACCATGCCTTAGATTGCTGTGCCGCAAGGCGAGGAGGAGTGGAGGGCCGCAGGCCCTCCACCAACCGGATTGTTGTCCGCCCGCGGAGGGAGAGCCGTGGGGGTTGCGCCAGGCCGCCTGGCCGCCGCGGGCGGTAACTGGGTTATGCGGGGTGGCGAAGCCTCCCCGCACCCCTCCACCGCGTACGTCCCCTGTCAATTGAAGAAAGGCACCGTCAATGAACTGCTGGCACTGCGAGCGACCGGCCCATGGGGTGTGCGTCTTCTGCGGGCGCGCGGTGTGCCGCGAGCATGCCCGCGAGATGCCGCATATCGTGGCAGTGTACCGCAGCCAGAAGGGGGGACATCGGGCCATCGTCACCGCGCGGGCCTTGTTCTGCGGGGTCTGCGAGCCACGCGAGGATCC
>DAOTYR010000131.1:0-1648 GCA_034434655.1 Chloroflexaceae bacterium | reverse complement strand
CCCGCCCCCAGCGGGCGAGGCGGCGCGCACACTTAAGCGCATAGGGCGCCGCAGCCCCCCTCCCCCCCTCCCCCCGCTGGGGGGAGGTGCGGGACCCCCCATTTGACAGGACGTACGCGATGGAGGGGGGCGGCAGTGTCCTCAAGCCGGCAGCAGGGCGCCGCTGGTCTCGCGCGCGAAGCGCTCGATGGCCTCTGCGGCGACAGGCCAGGCCGGGTCGAGCATCAGATCGTGGGCGGCTCCTGGCGCCACCACCAGCGGCGCGTTATAGGCGCGCGCCGTCTCGCGCTGCACGTCCAGGTCGAAGATCGCGTCGCGTTCGGCGGCAATCACCAGCACTGGCAGGCGGCATGCGGCGGGGCGGGGGCGAAGCAGCATACTGCTGAGCGTGACCAGGGGCGGTTCGGCCACCATTCGGGCGCGATGGCGCTCCAGTTCCGCGTCGGGTATGTCGGGGCGAAAGAGGGCCTGGCGCACGGCCGCCGGCTCGCGGCGCAGCAGGGCCGGCAGGTTGACCATGGGCGCGCCGCGCAGCCCGCGGTCGAGAAAATAGGCCCCGATGTTCGTCGGCGAGCTGCACAGCAGCACCGCCCCGGCTAGCGGGGGACGCGGCCCGACGACGCCGGTGATGAGCAGTTGCGCCACATAGCCCCCGGCGCTATGCCCGACCACTATCGGCTGACCGCCAGGCGCAGCAATCGCGCCGCGCACCTCGCGCGCATAATCGAGGATCGTCGAGCGCCAGTGCCCTGGCGGCGCCGGGTTGCCGCCGTGCCCCCGGACGCTGATCGCATGCGCCTCGAAGCCACGCGCCGCCAGGTCCTCCCGCGCCGCTTCCCAGCACCAGGCTCCGTGCCAGGCGCCGTGGATCAGCAGCAGCGGCGCGCGATAGCGTCGCTGGACGGGGTAGCTGATGAGATGTTCAAGGGTTGCCATGGTTGGGGACTAAGGCAGTTTCAAAACCTGCGGTTTGCGCTTGACAGTCTGGCGGGGAGGTGTGGAGGGGCCAGGCCCCTCCACAACCCCCCGTGGTCCCGTGTCGAGGCAAACGGTCACGTGCGTTTGAACCATGCCTAAAACCAAAACTTCTCAAATAAAAGGAGGTACGCGGTCGCCTTCCGACGGGGAGGGGTGGAGGGCCGCAGGCCCGCCACCAACCGGTTGTCGCCCGCCCGCGGCGAGAGGGCCGTGGGTGTTAGACCCCCTGGCCGCGGCGGGCGGGAACAGGGGTAGGCGGAGAGGCGCAGCCTCCCCGCACCCCTCCACCGCGTGCGTCCTGTCCCCGCTGGGGGAGGGAGTCCGGCTCCTCCCCCCGGCGGGGGGAGGTTGGGAGGGGGCCGAAAACGCTGTGCGCGGCCAGGCAGCCCGCGCTCCCGGCACCGCGCGGCCTGACCGGGACGTATTTGCCCTACCCCTCGACATGCTCCACGGGCAGACCGAGATGCCGGCGCCGTTCTTCGGCCAGGCGGCGCTTCTCGGCGATCATCTCCTCGGTAACGTACACATTGAACGAGCGCAGGCGGGCCAGTTGCAGGCCGTGCTTGTGCCAGAGGCGATACATTTCCTTGACCCGCTCGATCTCGATGTTGCGACCGAGGGTGTAATCCTCGAACTTCCCCTCCATCGCCAGCAGCGCCGTCTCAGAGAG
>DAOTYR010000130.1:0-4558 GCA_034434655.1 Chloroflexaceae bacterium | reverse complement strand
TCGGCTCGACCGCGCGGATGGCCGTCTCCGGCGGGGGCGCGTGGTCGGCGGGGAAGGCGCCGAGCTGCGTCGCCCCACGAAAGAGGGCCACGGCAAACGGCCCCACGCCCTTCAGCACCGTCAACTCCGGCTCCTGGAGACCGTAGCGCTGCCACAAGGCCGGCGGCACCCGCTGTTCCACCGCCTCGCGCACGGCGAAATAGAGGTGAGTGTAGAGGTCGAAGGCGCTGATAAACCCGGCGCGCCCGCTCACCCCCTGCCCGCGCAGCCCATCGGTCAGCGCCTGGGCGAAGATCGTCAGTGGGCCGGGACCGATGTACGCGACCTGCCGCTCGCGGCAGGCGGTGATGATGATCCGCCCGCTTCCGGTGGCGAGCAAAGCGTCGGTGGTTTGCTGCGGGAATGGCTGACCGATCAGCGCGGGCTGACCGGCGCCGAGGGTCGGGGAGAGTTCACCGGCGTGGCAGGCGTTGATCAGCGCCAGCACCCGTTGGGCCGGAATGGCGCGCAACGCCGCGATCAGGTCGGCCTGGCTGACGGCTGTGCCAGATACGACCTTGTCACCGGCATCGAAGCGCGTGTCGTGGGTGGTGAGCGCGTAGGCGCCATCGGCGCTGTAATTACCATGCCCGCTGTAGAAGAGCAGGATCGTATCGGCGGGCGTGGTGCGCTGCGCGAGGGTGCGCAGGGCTGCCAGGACACCCTCGCGGGTGGCGCCCTCGTTGGCGAGGAGGGTCACATTGGCGTCGGGGTAGCCGCAAAAGCGCGGGTCGCGCAACACTGCCGCGACCGCCGCGGCATCGGTGACGCTGAGCGGAACGTCGAGACGGGGAGCGAAGCGGTAGCTGCCAACCCCAATGACGAGGGCGTAGCCGTGGATGAATGGCATAGGGTTGAGCGGAGTATATGTGCATTATCAGTGTAGCAAACAGTATAGCATAATAGCATATATAATGTGAGCAGGCAGGCGAATTGGCCATTTGATGGCGGCTGCGAAGATGGAGACGGAATGCGAAGCCCGCCTGCGCGGGCGAGAGCGGATGATGTATTCAAAGACCATCTTGCCCGCGTAGGGGCGACGAGGACGGGATGCCCGCGCTCCCAGGCGCGTGGGTTACCCCAGGTGTGAACAGGTACGACTTCGCTCAATCGATAGCGTCGGGCTGGTGGGTCACACGCTCGCCCTCCTCGCTCCCAGGCCCATCCCGCATCCGCGTCGCCGGCGCCGGCCCGACCTCCCCCGGCGCACGGACGCCGTCGCGGCGTCCACAGGAGCACGGCGCCTCCACGCCCTTATGGAGAGCGTTATAGAACGAACCGGTCGCTCGGAAAACAAAATGCCGCGGCAACCCTCATTAGCAGGACTTACGTGGTGGAGGGGATGCGGGGAGGCTTTGCCTCCCCGCATCCCCCTGTTCCCGCCCGCGGCGGCCAGGCGGCCTGGCGCAACCCCCACGGCCCGCCCGCCGCGGGCGGGCAACAACCGGTTCGTGGAGGTCCTGCGGCCCTCCACCCCTCCCCGCCGGAAGGCGACCGCGTAACTCCTGTCATTAAGCAACTCATCCGCTGAAAACAGTCCCCTGGAGAGGGGTGTGGGGAAATCGGGTTTCCCCACACCCCCGCCCGCGGGAGGGATTGGGAGGGCTGCGCCCTCCGTAGCCATCCAGAGAGGCGCATAGCTACAGACGCAGGAACTCAGGAGCAGACACGTGAACCGGGCTCCATAAGCGCGACATCCCGCCGGGATCGCCGGCGGGACGTCGCTTCCTGATGCCCTGCACAATGGAGCGGGCGACGCGACTCGAACGCGCGACCATCTGCTTGGAAGGCAGATGCTCTACCAACTGAGCTACGCCCGCGCTAGCGCAACTGTACCACACTCTTCCCGCGGATGCAAGGGTACCTCGAGTAGTAACCGTTCACACCTGGGGTAACCCACGCGCCTGGGAAGGTTGTTCGCGGGAGGACCGCGCCCGCCCAGACCCTCCCGGGGGCCTGGGTGCGCGGGCCTCCGGCCCGCATCCGCAATGAGGATAAAAAGGTTGTCCTGGGAGGACCGCGCCCGCCCCCACCCTCCCACCGGGTGAGAGGATAGGGAAACCGGGTTTCCCCACACCACCGAGAGCCTATGCTCAGCATCTAGCCCCCCCTTGTCAGCCCCTGGTATAATCAGGGAAAGGCATGTTCAGAGACGGGTATGCTCGCCGGGAGATGGTTGGCGCCTGCTGGAAGCGCGCGGTCGCGCCCTCCGCGACTCCACCTGTAGGGGTTTGGGAGGCGCAGCCCTCGAGCAGGAGGATGGAGAAATCTGGTTTCCCTATCCCCCTGCGTGAGGATCAGGCCCTCCCGCGGGCGGGGGTGTGGGGCAACCTGGTTGCCCCACACCCCTGCTCCAGCAGCCCATGTTCACGCTAGCGCATACCCGAGGAGGGCCGGATGGTTGCTCCCGCTCCCAACCCTGGCGCTGCGCCTGACCGGCCAGCCATTCTGATCGTTGACGATGAACCGAACGTCACCCGCTCGCTGGCCCGCAGCCTCCGTGATCGCTTCACCGTCTTCACCGCCACCACGGCTGCCGCCGCGCTCGACATCGTCTCCCGCGAGCGCATCGCGGTGATCCTGACCGACCAGCGCATGCCCGATATCAGCGGGGTGCAGTTGCTCGAACGCGCCCGCGATATTCGCCCCGAAACCCTCGGCATCCTGATCTCGGGCTACACCGATGTGGCCGCGCTGGTGGATGCGCTCAATCTGGGCAATGTCCGCGGTTTTCTCCCCAAACCCTGGGACATCCACCAGTTGCGCCGCCAGCTTGAGCAGGCCGTCCGCGATTACCAGGCCGGCTTCCTCGAACGCGATGTGCTCCGCAATACGGCCGAGGCGGTCACGCGGGCCCAGGAACAGGTGGCCGAGTTGCGCAAGGCGCTCGATGAGATCGCCTCGGGCCACGGCGATCTGCTCTTTGCCGAGTGGGAACGCACCAATGCCCAGGCCCGCCACGAGCCTGCTGGCACGTTCGACCATCCATTTTATAATGGCCCACGCGCCGAAACGCCGATCAGCCAGCACGATCCACCCACCTTCCACGGGCTGGTCGCCGAGTATGGCGATCTGCTGGACCAGGCCGTCGAGCAGCGCTTTTTCCAGGGCCAGTCGGCTGTGCCCGACCACCTGCGCGCTTTGAGCGAGCGCCTGGGCACCCACTGGGCCGGTCCCCGCGACGCCGTCGAGATCCACACCACCGCGCTCAAGCGCCGCATCGCCGCCGCCCCCGCCGCCCGGGTGACGGTGTATGTGGAGGAGGCGCGCCTGCTGCTCCCGGAGTTGCTCGGCAATCTGGTGGTGTTCTACCGCGCCTGGCTCGCCACGACCCTCGCCGGGCGCCGACCGCCTCCGCCATCCCCATGAGCAGCCGCCCCCATCCGCTCGACCCGATGCTGGCCCAGGCGACGCTGCCCTTCGTCGTCCTCGATGGGGCGGGCGTTCTGCTGGCGCTGAACCCGGCCGCCGCCCGGCTCTACGGGCGCCCCGCCGAGGCGCTCGTCGGCCTGCCCTTCGTGCAGGTGGTTGATCCCTTCAGCCGCGAGAAGGCCGCCCTGATGATCGCCGAAGCGCTGACCCAGGGCGCCGCCCACGACTGGGAGTTGTACCACCCCCGGACCGGCGCCCCGCCGCTGCTGGTGAGCTACACCGCCTGGCGCTGGCGCCCCGATCCCGCCGCGCGCTTCGCCGTCGCGGCCATTGGCCAGCCGCTGACCGCGGCGGTGTCGCTGGCCGCCCAGCTCGCCGCCACCAACCAGCAACTGGAGGGCGCCCTGCTGCAACTCGAACGCGCCCATGCCGAACTGAAAAACGCCCAGACCCAACTGGTGCGCTCGGAGAAGCTGCGCGCCATGGGCCAGCTCGTCGCCGGCGTGGCTCACGAACTGAATACGCCCCTCGGCTTCGTCGCCGGCAATCTGGAGTTCCTGGCCGAACAGGTGCCCGCGCTCGCCGCCGCCAGCCCCGATCCCCACCTGGCCGATGATCTCGCCGCGGCCCTGGCCGAGAGCCGCGAGGGCCTCGAACGCATCGCCGGTATTGTGCGCGACCTGCGCAGTTTCGCCCGCCCCGATAGCCCGACCGTCCACGCCGCCGATCTGAACGCCAGCCTGGCCGCCACCGCGCGCATCGCCCGCACCCTCTGCCCGCCCGGCGTAACCATCGTCGAACACTACGGCCCGCTGCCGGCGGTGGTATGCGCCCCCGGTCAGATCAACCAGGTCGTGCTCAACCTGCTCACCAATGCCATTCAGGCCATTCCGGAGAGCGGCACGGTCACGATCAGCACCGCGCAGGAGGGCGATCAGGCAGTGATTACGATCGTGGATACAGGGGTGGGGATGGACGAAGCCACGCTGGCGCGCCTGGGGGAACCATTCTTTACCACCCGGCCCGTTGGCGCCGGCATCGGCCTGGGGATCGCCGTCAGCATGGGCATCGTCGAGCGCCACGGCGGGCGCCTGGAGTTCGCCAGCGCCCCCGGCAAAGGCACCACCGCGCGGCTGAGCCTGCCCCT
>DAOTYR010000129.1:0-3039 GCA_034434655.1 Chloroflexaceae bacterium | reverse complement strand
AGGGCGATCTTCCACAGGGCCAGGCCGATCAGGGTAGGGTCGTGGCGGATGGTGTCCTGCTTGTTCCAGAGGGTGCGTTTCCCCTCAGTGGCCTCGGCCAGATTACGCACCAGCGGGCGCACGCCAAGCCTGCCGATCTGCGCCAGGTCGGCCTCGTTCGGTTCGAGCATGTGCAACCCCTCGGCGGCGTACTCAGCGATGACCTGTGGGCCAATCTGGTCGCTCCGATTGATCAGGGCGATATCAAGCACACCCGGCCCGAGCACGTTGACCAGGTGACGCACATGGTCGGCGACGGAAAAACCGTCCGTCTGGCCGGGTTGGGTGGTTGTATTGCAGATGAAAACTACCGTGGCGCGGGTGTCGCGGAGGGCCTCGCGAACGTGATCGAAGAGCAGGGTTGCCAGCACCGAGGTAAAGAAGCTACCGGGGCCAATGGTTACCACATCAGCCTGGAGAATAGCCTGGATGACGGCAGGATTGGCCGGGGCGTGAGGCGTGCTGAGGTAGAGCCGGCTAATCGGCGCCTTGTTAAGCGCCCGCACGGCCAGTTCATTCTCGGCCACGCTCCCATCCTCGAGTTCGGCGCAGAGGTGGGTATTGACGGTGGAGATCGGCAGGATGCGGGCGGTGCAGTCGAGCATCAAACTGGCCGCTTCAACCGCCTCGGCGAAATCCCCGGTCATCTGGGTAAGGGCGGCGATCAGCAGATTGCCGAAGGCCATCCCATCGAGCGCGGGCACGGCCGATGAGCGCAGGCGGTGCTGCATCAGACGGGCGAGCAGCGAGTCGGGATCGCGCGCCAGGGTCGCCAGGGTGTTGCGGACGTCGCCGGGAGCGGGCATATCGGCAATCGCGCGGGCGGTGCCGGTGCTGCGCCCGGTATCGGTTACGGCAATCGCTGCTGTAAGGGCGCCGAAGTAGGGCCGCGCTCCCAGAAGTACCTGGCTGACGCCACCCCCGCCGCCGATGGCGACGAGTCTGAGCATAGAAGCGGGAGAGTCGCTGAGGCGCATAGTGTCCCCACTGGAGCGACGTGACCGGCGCAATGCGGCCACCATTCTGGGGTATGGTATGCGATGGAGCGGCCAGGTGTCAATCCTTCGATGGGGCCAGTAGTTCCTGGTACAACTCGAGTGTCTGGCGGGCCACCACCGGCCAGGCAAAGGTCGAGCGAACGATGCGCGCGCTCTCCTCGCCCCAGGCGGGCCAGCGCGCGCGTGACCGGAGAGCCAGGCGTAACTTCGCCGCCAGGTCCTCCACATCGCCAGGGCGCACCAGGTAGCCATTGCGCCCATCAAAGACCTTGTCGGGAATGCCGCCACTGGCCGAGGCCACTAGCGGCTTGCAGTGAATCATCCCCTCCAACGTCACCAGGCTCGAGCCTTCGTACAGCGTCGGGTGGATCACCAGATCCGCCTCTTCATAGAGACTGTGCAACTCGGTGTCATCGAGGCGCCCCACGAACATGATGTGCCCGGCGATCCCGGCCTGCCGCGCCTGGTGCTCGAGCGCCGCTCGTTCCTTGCCATGGCCGACCAGCAGCCAGCGCCAGCGCGGGGGGAGTTCGGCCCGCAGGCGGGCCAGCGCCGCGATCAGCAAGTGAAACCCCTTGTTGCGTTCCAGGCGTCCCACACTGAGCAGGATCAGATCGGCCGCATCCAGGTTCCAGCGCTCGCGCAGGCGCGCCCGCACCTCAGAGTTGACATAACCAAGACACTCTTCCACGTCAATCGCCGAGGGGATCACCGCGACGCGGCGCGGATCGACGCCGAGGTAGCGCGGCAGATCGTCGCGGGTGCAGGCATCGGTGGCGATGGCCCGATCGGCCTGGCGGTGGCCATAGGCGTAGAGGGCGCGGAAGGGCGCATAGGCCAGCCACTTCCGCCGGTCAGGGGTACGAAACTCCTCCATGCCATGGGGATTGGCGACGAAGGGCAGGGCGCGCAACAGCGGATCACGGGCGCGGATAAAGCCATAACCAGTCGCGCAGAGGCCCTGACTGTGCACCACATCGTAGACCCCGCGGCGGGCCGCGCGGGCTGCGGCGCAGCCCAGTTGCCAGGAATACCAGGGATAGTTGATCTGGCGACCGGCGATCCCGTTGGGCGGCAGCCAGGGCGAGGTGTGGTCGTAGCGTACCTGGATCAGGCCATGCAACCCCTGCGTCACGGCGCGGGTAGCCTCGTCATCGGCAGTCTGGCGGCGCGGGTCGGCCGACTGCACGTACAGGGTCACCGCGGCGCCAAGGCGCGTGAGGTGGGTCACTAGATGGAAGACATGGCGCTCGATGCCGCCATAGCCGTGCAGCGGAAAGACCACCCGCGCCAGCATTGCGACACGGATCGGCCGGCCGTTCAACGAGGAGGCGACATTCATAGCGTGCATGATACCACTAACGTGAACATCGTCTGTTGGAGCAGGGGGCTGGGGAAACCAGGTTTCCCCACGCCCCTGCCCGCGGGAGGGTGAGGGCGCAGCCCGCCCGCAGGAGGGTTTGGGAGGGCGCAGCCCTCCCAGGAACAACCTATGGTCATCCCGTCGGGGTGGGGCGCGAGCCGCATGAGCGGCTAACGTGAACATAAGCCCTCGGCGAGGGGGGTGGGGAAACCGGGTTGCCCCACGCCCCCGCCCCGCAGAGGAATGGGGAAACCTGGTTTCCCCATCCCCCCACCCGCGGGAGGGTTTGGGAGGGCGAAGCCCTCCCAGGAACAACCTTATTTTCATTGCGGTGTTGTGCGGCGGAGCCGCATGGAGGGCTGAGGTGAACATAGGCTGGGAGCGCGGGCATCTTGCCCGCGGAGACGCGACGAGGGCGGGACGCCCGCGCTCCCGGGCGCGTGGGTTACTCCAGGTGTGAACAGTTACCCTGCAGCAGAAGATGGCAGATATGTTACAATCAGCCCCATCCGGCGTAACAGGAAAGGAGCGGCACCTATGAGCAACACCGGCGTTTCGAGTCCAGGTACCCTTGCGCAGCGGTTGGTGCCTGTGCAGGGCGCACTGCAACGGCCCTTCGTCCGCGATGGCCTGCTGGTT
>DAOTYR010000128.1:0-6778 GCA_034434655.1 Chloroflexaceae bacterium | reverse complement strand
CTCGCGGTGTTGCAGGCCAAACGCGATGAGCAGGTGATCGCCCAGGCCACCTCCAGCATCTCGGTGCGCTACCTCGGCGATGCGCCTGTCCCTCCGGCTTCGCGCGCCGTTCTCCTGGTCCGCAATGGGCTGATCGCCGCGGCGCTGGCGGGCTTTCTGGTGATCACCCTCATTATCGTGCTGGAGATTGCGCGCCAGGTGCGTCAGGCGCCCGCGCCGCCCCCTGTGCCGCGCGGCGAACCCGCGCCCGAGCGTCCTCCGGCGTCGGATTGATGCGCCATGGCGGGGGAGGGGGAACCTGGCGCGCCCCACGCCCCTGCCCGATGGGAGCGCCGGCGATGACGATGAAGCCGCAAGTGTTATGGTCTTTGAGAAATTCATCCGCTATGCCGGGCTGGCCGTGGGGCTAAAGCCCTCGGCTATGGGATGCGAAGCCCGCCTGCGCGGGCGAGAGCGGATGATGTATTCAAAGACCATCACACCTGGGGTAACACACGCGCCTGGGAGCGAGGGCGTCCCGCCCTCGTCGCGTCTCCGCGGGCAAGCTGCCCGCGCTCCCAGGAGAAAGGTAAACATTTACGATGAACCTCGGTGATACCCTGCCATGAACGATCGGCCCCTCCTCTCGATTATTATGCCCTGCTACAATGAGGCGGCAACGTTGCCGCAGATCCTCGAGCGCGTGTACGCAGTGGATCTGGACAAGGAGATCATCGCTGTCGATGACCATTCCTCCGACGCTACGCTCGAGGTGCTGCAGGCCGAGGCCGCCCGCCATCCACGGTTCACAGTGATCAGTCACCCCCAGAACCGGGGCAAGGGCGCCGCAGTGCGGAGCGGCCTGGCTCACGCCCGCGGGCAGATTACGATCATCCAGGATGCGGACCTGGAGTACGATCCGGATGACTACTACGCCCTGGTGAAACCGATCGTCGAAGGGCGCGTGGACGTGGTCTTCGGCAGCCGCTTTATGGGTAGCCACACCGGGATGTATTTCTGGAACGCTATCGGCAATAAGAGCCTCACCTTCCTCACCAATCTCCTCTTCAACTGCTGGATCTCGGATATGGAGACCTGCTACAAGGTGATGCGCACCGAGATTATCCGCGAGTTGAACCTGGAGAGCAACGATTTTCGTCTCGAGCCGGAGATTACGGCCAAGGTGCTCAAGCGTGGTCACCGTATCCTCGAGGTGCCGATCAGCTATATCGGTCGCACCTATGAAGAGGGCAAGAAAATGAAGCCCAGCCAGGGTTTCTACGCCATTCTGGCGCTGTTTCAGTACCGGTTCGCGGATTGAGCGGGGGAGCAGGGCTCGTGCACGATCGGAGAGCGCCGGTGCGTATCGCAATGGTAAGCGTGCACAGCAGCCCGCTGGCGCGCCTGGGCGGCAAAGAAGCCGGAGGCATGAACGTCTATGTGCGCGAACTGGCCCGCGAGCTGGGCAGCCGCGGCATTCCGGTAGATATTTTCACCCGCAGCCAGGATCCGGCGCGACCAACGGTGGAGGCGCTGAGTTGCGGGGTGCGGGTGATCAACCTGCACACCGGTCCGACGGCCCCGTATGACAAGAACTGGGTGCTCACCTATCTGCCCGAGTTCGTCAGCCGGGTGCGTTGCTTCGCCGACGGCGAGGATCTGGCCTATGACCTGATCCACAGCCACTACTGGCTCTCGGGCGAGGCGGCGCTGCGCTTGCGCCGCAGTTGGGGCGCGCCGGTGGTGCACATGTTTCACACCCTTGGCGCCATGAAGAACCAGGTAGCCCGGAGCAGCGACGAGAGCGAAAGCGGGCAGCGGATCGCCATCGAGCGGCGCCTGTTGCGCGAGGTTGATGCGGTCGTGGCGGCAACCCCCCTCGACCGGGCGCAGATGGTCTGGCACTACGGCGCCGACGCGCGGCGCATCCACGTCGTGCCGGGCGGCGTTGATCTCCAGCGCTTTCGGCCCCGGCCCCAGGCTGAGGCGCGGGCCGAACTGGGCCTGCCCGGAGAGGAGCGGCTGCTGGTGTGCGTGGGGCGCATGGAACCCTTGAAAGGCATGGATGCGCTGATCCGCGCCCTGCCGCTGCTCCTGGCCCGGGGGGTGGCGGCGCGGGTGTTGCTGATCGGCGGCGACGACGAGGGCCACCCGGCGGCCTGGAACGCCGAACAGCGCCGCCTCGACGCCCTGCGCCGCGAGCTGGGGGTGGCGGAACGCGTGCGCTTCCTCGGCGCGCAGCCCCAGGAACGGCTGCCGGCCTACTTTGCCGCCGCCGACGTGGTGGCGGCGCCGTCGCACTACGAGTCGTTTGGCCTGGTGGCCCTGGAAGCGCTGGCCAGCGGCGCCGTGGTGGTGGCCAGTCGCGCGGGGGGCCTGGCGCTGACGATTGAAGATGGACGCAGCGGGTTGCTCGCGCCGCCCGGCGATCATCACGCCCTGGCGGAGCAGATCGTGCGCGCGCTGGAGGACCCTGCCCTGGCCGCGGCGCTGCGGGCCGGGGCGCGGCGGCGCGCCGAAGAGTACGGCTGGGGCCCGATCGCCCGGCGTATCGGCGCCATCTACGAGCAGGCCATTGCCGAACGCCTGGCAGCCTGGACGGCCCGGCGCACGCTGGCCCAGGTGTCGTAGCGGCGCTCCGGTGACCGGCCAGGGAGCGCGTTGCCCTTGCCCCGTGGCGCGACCATGGCCAATGGTTATCTATATGCAATCCACGGTGAAGAGGTTCAGGCGGCCTATCTGGCCGCCTGAACGATTCTGGCGCGTTCTGATGCTGAGAGAAAGTTTCACCTCATTGCTTGACAAGCCCATAGCGGCGTATTATACTTTGTCTGAACGCCTGGCTTTTTGCATTTTCTACAATTTCCGTATCCTCGTGCACGACGAACCTGGCGGCGCAGGGAGTGTGCCAACGCCCCCCTGGCCGCGGCGTTCCACCCCGACGCGACTGAGCCTTCTGGAAAGGTAGCCGGCTATGAGTAAAGCCAAGGCCAAGGACCCACGCTTCCCCGACTTTTCGTACACCGTCGAGGAGGGCGCCCGCGCCACGCGGGTGCCGGGCGGGCGCACGATCGAGGAGTTGGAGCCCGAGTACAAGATCAAGGGCCGGACCACCTTCAGCGCCCTGTTCAAGATCGACCCCTTTGATTTCTGGGTCGGGCCATTCTACGTGGGCTTCTGGGGGTTGGTGTCGGTGCTCGGGATCATCTTCGGGAGCTATTTCTACATTGACGCAACCATTCTGCGCGGGCCGTACTCCTATCCCCAGAACTTCTTCGCCGGGCGCATCGATCCCCCTCCCGCCGAGGTGGGCCTGGCCCTCGTCGGCCCCGGGCAACCGGGCTTTGCCTGGCAGATGACGGTGTTCTTCGCCACCCTGGCGTTTCTCGGCTGGATGATGCGCCAGGTTGACATCAGCATGAAGCTGCGCATGGGCTACCACATCGCGGTGGCCTACGGCGTGGTCTTCTCCTCCTGGCTCACGTTGCAGATCATCCGTCCGGTCCTGCTGGGGCAGTGGCACGAGGGTTTCGTGCTGGGGATCATGCCCCACCTGGACTGGGTCTCGAACTTTGGCTACCGCTACAACAACTTCTTCTACAACCCCTTCCACGCCATCGGGATCACCGGGCTCTTTGGCTCCACCTGGCTGCTTGCCTGTCACGGCTCGCTGATCTTGAGCGCGGCGCAGTACCGCGGGCCAGAAGGCGGCGATATCGAGAATCAGTTCTTCCGCGATACGATTATTTACTCCATCGGCGAGTCGGGCATCCATCGCCTCGGCTTCATCTTCGCCTGTGGCGGCGTGCTCTCGGCCAATCTCTGCATCTTGCTCTCGGGCTGGCCGGTGCAGGACTGGGTGAGCTTCTGGAACTTCTGGAACACGTTGCCCTGGTGGAGTGGAGTGTAGGGCCGGCCGGAAGCTGCGGGCTGAAGGCTGTGGGCTGAAGGCTGTACACCCTAGAGGGAATGACTATGGCTACGGTGAATACGACACCCGGCGATCTGGAACTGGGGCCACGAGACAAGGGGCGCGTCGGCAAACCGATCGAACTGCCCATCCTGGAGAACTTTGGCCTTGATAGCCAGATCGGGCCGACCTTCATCGGCTTCTGGAACCTGACCGCGTTTATCACCGGCGGCATGTTCTTCTTCATCTGGCTGGTCGTGATGGCCTCCCAGGTGGGCTGGAACCCGATCGCCTTCGCCAAGTATTTCTTTGTGCTCCAGATTGACCCGCCGCCGGCTGCGTTCGGGCTGGGCTGGGCGCCGCTGGAACTGGGCGGCTGGTGGTTGATTTCCACCTTCTTCCTCACCGTTTCCATCTTCGCCTGGTTGATGCACCTGTACACCCGCGCGGTTCGCCTGGGCCTGAAACCCTACCTGGCCTATGGCTTCACCGGGGCGATTATTCTCTACCTGGTGATCTACATCATCCGCCCGATGTGGATGGGCACCTGGGCCGAGGCCCCACCCCACGGCCTCAAGGCGCTGCTCGACTGGACTAACAATGTCAGCGTGCGCTACGGCAACTTCTACTACAACCCCTTCCATATGCTCTCGATCTTCTTCCTGCTCGGTTCGACGGTGCTCCTGGCGATGCACGCCGGCACGATCTGGGCGCTCGAAAAATACGGCGCCCACGAAGAGTGGCAGGAGATCCAGGCCCCGGGCACCGGCACCGAGCGGGCGCAACTGTTCTGGCGCTGGTGCATGGGCTTCAATGCCAATGCTTACTCCATCCACCTGTGGGCCTTCTGGTTCGCCTGGTTGTGCGGCGTCACCGGCGCGATCGGGGTGTTCCTCTCGATGCCCGATTTTGTGAATAACTGGTACCAGTGGGGCGTCGAGGCCGGGATCAACTATCCGGATAAACTGCCGCCGATGTTGCCCTGATCGGCGTCCCTGCTTCTGAAACCTTCTCCACCTCCACCCCCCACGCCGCGACACCTCTTGCTCCAGAGGTGTCGCGGTGTTTCCGGGCGCCCCTCTCCAGGAAGGCGGGGAAAGCGGTTTCTCCACGCCCCCGCCCGATCCTGAACCATGCCCTACCTCGCGTCTGGCACGGCTGCCGTGTCGAACTCCCGCCCCAACGCCTCGGCGACGGCCACGGCCAGCTCGCGCAACTCCGCCGCGTCGGCTGCGCTGTCAATGATCCACACCTGTGAGCCTACGATAAGTTCCAGCGCCACGACCGGGCGCACGCGCCGCAACAGGCCTGCCGCCAGCGGGCGCCGGCGCAGGCGCAGACCGCTGACCCGGTTGAAGGGCAGGCGTTGCTCGCGGGGCTTGCCGACCCGGCTGACCTGGGTAAAGGTGATCGTCTCCTCCCCGGCGTCAATCACGATGCGATTGCGGGTGGTGAGCACGGCGTAGCCCCCCACCAGGCGCTGGTAGCCCAACCCCCCCAGCAGGCCCCCCAGCACCGCCGCCAGGGCCGCCGCAGCGAAGCCTGCCCCCGCCCCGGCGCTGATCAGTCCGCTCAGGGCGATCAGCGCCGCCACGACCAGCAAGGCCACCCCGCCGCCGATGACCGTCAGGGCCGTCGGCCGGTTCAATTCCGGACGCGACTCGAGTTCCAGGCGGCCCGGCCCCCGCTCCGCCACGCGGTAGTAGGGGCTTGCGCCCAGCCGGCGGCCCAGGCGCTGCTGCGTGCCCTCAATCAGGATTGGTCTGGCCATGCACCTGCTTCCTAACGTGAACATAGGCTGCTGGAGCAGGGGTGTGGGGAAACCTGGTTTCCCCACGCCCCCGCCCGCGGGAGGGCCTGGCCCGCACGCAGGGGTATGGGGAAACCGGGTTTCCCCATACGCTCCCCAGAGGGAGGGTTTGGGAGGGCTGCTGCCTCCCGAACCCTCCCGTCGTTGTGCAGCGCAGCCGCATTGAAGCCGGCAACTCAGGCGAAGGAGGCCAGTTCTCGCGAGAGGGTTTCGAGATCGCCGCTGGTGATGGGCGCCTGCAAGCGGGCCACGGCGGCCCGTAACCCGGCGCAGTGAGCGGCGGCGGGGGTCTCAGGGCACAGGCCCAGCATGGCCCGCAGCACGGCCACGTAGGGGCGGGCCAGGTCATTGGGGGCGAGGGGCTGTTCCATCACCGTGAGGTCAGCTTCGATCTGGCGACGCGCGCCAGCCCAGTCAATCACGCCGGGCATCTCGGCGCCCAGATCCAGGAGCCGGGTGATGCGCCCAACGGCGGCCAGCCGCGGTTCAGATGAGGTCGGGCCAGCCGCCGCGGCCAGTTCCGGCACACTGGCCGCCTGCTCGTCCGCAGGCCCGCCGGGGGCAGGCACAGCGCGCCCCTCGTCCGGCGGGGGCGCCTCGCCAGTGACCAGCGTCTGGAGACGGGGCCACCCGGCCAGGAGCAGCGCTTCGATCTCGCGCGCGTACTGCACCCAGGCGCCCACTTGCATCCGGAAGGGATCGGGCACGTCACGCTCGCGCGCGGCAAGTTCGCCGAGGGCGGCAACGGTGACGCCAGGGTATCTGGCGCGCACCACACGGGCCACGCCGCGATCAACCGTCATGATCGCCCGCGCGGCCCGGACCAGCTCATCGGTCAGCGAGCGGGCGCGATGGGCGCTCAGATCGAGGCCAAGGATCAGCAGCGCATCGCGGGCCTCGGGTTCGGCGGGATCGTCATCGTGGCCGACCACTCCGGCCGATTCGATGCGCCAGTTCAGGCCGCGCTGTTCGGCGAGACGGCGCAACAGCGCCACGCTGATCGGGGCGCGCCCGGTGTCGGCAGCGCCGACGATCAAGACGAAGGGTTCGTCCATGGCAGGTTTCCAATGAAGCTGCGC
>DAOTYR010000127.1:0-9383 GCA_034434655.1 Chloroflexaceae bacterium | reverse complement strand
AGGGCGATCTTGCGCTCCGTTTTCAGACCAGAGATGTATTCGGAGGCATCCAGAATCTCGATGCCCACGATGCGTCCGTCGGGAGCGTAGTTGATGGCGACTTCTTCGCTCAAACGCTGGGTAGTCACCTCGGCCGGCTCATCGCTCAGGCGGATGTACAGGGCATCTACTTCAGGATCATACGTTACTTTCATCGGTTTCTCTCCTGACTAAAAATAGAACGTGTAAACGGTCACCACGACAAGTGCATCTGATTCCCTGGCAACTATTGCCAATACCTGCTTGATGGGATAGTATCGGCCGCCCCACAGGCGTTCGTACTGAAAGTTCTTACGGTAGCCCAAACGGCCACGTTTGGCCGGTACTTGTTCGCCAGAACGAATGGCTTCTAACACCTCATCCTCAGTGGCTCCGCGCTCAACCATCTGTTGTAAAGCGTGACGAGAAAAATGGACTGACTTTTCCATGAATTAAGTAATTGTACTCCTGCTTCCGTCTCACTTTACACTTCGCCTTGCCCCGGCGATGACCTGCACCAGGCGTTCCATCTCGCGCTGGATGGCGGGCGGCTGGGGCGCCACAGCCTCCCAGCATTCCTTCTCAAAATCGCGGCGCACCAGGTCGGTCCAGACCTTTTTGGTCTCCTCCCAGTGCAGGGCGAGGGCTTTCCATTCGGTCTCCAGTTGGGAAATGGCGGTGTTCAGGTTGGACATAGTTCTCTCCTGTATTAGGTGGTTCTCATCCTCGCTCCGGGCTGCCCATCGTCCCTTCAATAGACTCGGGATCACGCTCCCTCTCCGGATTGCCAGTGGCTTCCGGATGGCTGCCCACGCCGCTTGCTCCAGCCAGCGCTTCAGCCAGCGAAACGCCCTCCCGCAGCGGCTGCCAGGCATCGCTGCCGGCGGGACGCACGTACACGTCTGCCAGCCCCATCTCACTCTGGATGACTACCGCCACGGCGGGGACATTCTCCGGCCTCAACTCTTTCACCAGAGCGGCGATGCACTCGTTGGTGGGACACCACTGGGATGAAGTCGGGTCGGCCATCTTCTCTGCCTGGGCTGCAATCCATTCAGGCGAGCCTTGCTCACCATGTTGGGTCTGACCAGGGTGGAAGGGCGCATGACCGTGCGCCCCTACAACTTTGGATTCCAGCACGATCACGACAATCCAGGCGCGGTGAAAACGCGGTCAAAGCCGTGCCTGGGTTGGTCAAATGGGAGTTCCTGGAAGCCGGGTTGCTCACGCACCAGGCGCGCCGAGAGTGCCTCGCCCACCGCACCCAGCGCATGGCGCACGTCGGTTGCCAGCCAGCGAGTGATGGCGATAGCGGCAGCGGTCAAGCTCACGCCCAGTGCCGCCAATCCCGCGGCAGTGGCAAAGGTCTCGCCTACAGCCTGCACCGGCGGTGTGGTCACATAGCCGCTGGAGGAAATGCCCATCGCTACGTAGGATTGCAGCGTGGTAATTTTGCGTTCCAGGAAGGCATTGGCTTTGGGCAGTTCGCCACCCAGCCAGGCTTTGAGCCGCTGCGCCTGACGGTGGTACTCCTCAGCCTGTCTTTCTGGCGGGTCCACTCCTGGACGGTGCGCAGTTCTGCCTCTGCATCGAGTAACTCTTGCTAACGTAGGCGGGAGAGCGGCCGTCAATCAGCCGCAACCGCTATTGGTTCCAAGGTGACGGTATAGCCAAGCTGCTCGATGCGACGACGCATGAGCGTCAGCACGCGGTCCTTCTGCCGCTCATCCACGGCTGCGGCACCCCGTTCCTGATAGGTCGCGCCGGTCTTGAGCAGGGTGTAGACGATCGTGAGGAGCGTATGGGCTACGGCCACAATCGCTTTCTTCGCCCCCCGCCTGGTGACCAGCTTGCGGTAGCAGGCTGCCAGGGAGCTGTCTTTGACCTTGACCGCCGCCCAGGCAGCCTGGATGAGGGCTGCGCGCAAATAGCGATTGCCCTTGCCGATACGACTGCTGCGCCGTTTGCCCGCGCTCTCGTGCTGCCCCGGGGCGAGGCGGGCCCAGCTCGCGGCGTGGCCCGCATCGGGGAAGCGACTCATATCAGTGCCCAACTCCGCCATAATCACCTCGGCCACCCGTGGTCCAATCCCCGGGACGGCGTCACAGATCGCGCGGGCGCTGCGCCAGGTACGCGCAGACGGGCCGTCTCCGCTCGGACCAGGACGGTGCGTCGGTGCACCTGGCTCGCCGGGCGGTGCACCTGGGTCGCTGGGTGGCGCATCAGCGGCCTGGAGTGCCGCGTCAATCTGCCCATCGAACACCGCGATCTGCTCGTCCAAAAAGTCCAGGGGGGCCAGGTGCTGGGCGAGCATGAAGGCGTGATGGGGGGCCAGATTGCCGCGCCAGGCCTGCTCCAACGCGGCCCGCTTCGCGCGCAGGCGTCCCTTGGCCAGATCGGCCAGGACGCTGACATCGGTTTGGCCCGCGATGAGCGCCTCGAGCATCTGTCGCGCCGAGACCCCGGTCACGTCCGTGACCACCGCAGCCAGCTTGAGGTTGGCCCACTCCAGCACCTTCTGCATGCGGTTGACCACCGTGGCCCGCTCCCGCACCAGATGGCTGCGCTGGCGGGTCAGGTCACGCAAGGCCCGCTGCGGCGCCGGTGGGATGAAGCTCGCGCGCAACAGCCCATGGGCGAGCAACTCGGCCAGCCACTCCGCGTCCTTGACGTCGGTCTTGCGACCGGGCACGTGCTTGATGTGCTGCGCATTGACGACCAGCACGGTGAGGCTGTCCTCCAGGAGGGTATACACGGGCTTCCAGAACTCGCCCGTACTCTCCATGGCGACGTGGGTCACCCCCAGGCTAAGCAGCCAGTCGACAAGGGCGAGCAGGCCGGCCGTCATGGTCGAGAAGGTGCGCACCTCGGTGGTCAGGGTGCCATCAGGTGCGAGGAGGCGCACGCAGGCGACGACCGTCTTCTTATGCACATCCAACCCGGCACAACGCGCATGCACGACCTGCATCACACCCCTCCCCTGTCTCCTGAACGCATCCTGGCGGCTGGCAAGATGCTGGTTCGTCCAGAAACTAACGTGCGTGCTTCCCGGTCAGGGCCGGGTATCACAGAGTGTTGTGCTGTACAGCATCCGGGTCAGACTGAAGTTCAGACTCGTGGCACTACAGAAACTTCGACCTTGATGCCAGCCGTTCGTACCAGTGTACCATTTTCATTGGGCGTTGTGCGCGAATCGCATGGGCGGCTGAGGTGACCATCGTGCGCAGGGTTCCGCCCCCCTCCCAGCCTCCCCCCGCTGGGGGGAGGCGCCGGGTTCCCGCCCCCAGCGGGGGAGGGTCAGGGAAGGGGCTGTCACTGTGCCCGCGGAGCTATGGCGCGGGCGTCCCGCCCGCGCTCCCGGGCCGTGTGCATTGGGCGGGGTGCGCCACGCGCATGACCGTCTCACGTGAACATAAGCTGCTGGAGCAGGGGTGTGGGGAAACCGGGTTTCCCCATCCCTCCGCCCGCGGGAGGGTTTGGGAGGGCGCAGCCCTCCCAAGAACAACATTTTCATTGCGGCGTTGTGCGGCGCGAGCCGCATGGACGGCTAACGTGAAAATAGGCTCTCGAAGAGGGGAATGGGGAAACCGAGTTTCCCCATACCTCAGCGGACGCGGGCCGGAGGCCCGCGCACCCAGGCCCCGGCCCCTGGGCGGGTTTGGGAGGGCGCAGCCCTCCCAAGAACAACATTTTCATTGCGGCGTTGTGCGGCGTGAGCCGCATGGACGGCTGGAGTGAAACAGGCAGTTTTCGGATCGTCTCGGAAATCCTTCGCTCTATCATCGCGTTCTCTCCACTTGAGATTATAAACCACAAATGTCCGATTGCGACACAAGTAAGCCGCCCAACGTATCCGTTCAGGGGGTGAGATTTGAGGGCCATAGGCGAGGTGCCGGCTGGCCGGCCCAGGAGGCCGTAATCGCCTCAACGAGAAAGGGCCAGAGCGGTCGCTCCTGCTGCTAACAGGTCGCGCTGACCGTGAGCATGCGCTCAACGAAGCGGCTCCCGCTCGCACTCTGTGTGCCATACCAGCCCGTGCGCCACAGCCCTGCCGGACGCAACGCCCGTTCCGCCGCGTTGTTGGTCAGCTCCACACCCGCATGCTCGATACATGTCCACAGCGCTTCCCAATGCTTATGGTCTTTGAATACATAATCCGCTCTAGCCCGCGCAGGCGGGCTTCGCATTCCGTAGCCGAGGGCTTTAGCCCCACGGCCAGCCCGGCATAGCGGATGAATTTCTCAAAGACCATCAGCATCTCGGCGCACCGGCTGCCGAGGTAATTGGTTTGTTGCGTTGCCGGCTCAAGCTTCGGGCGCATCGCTGCCGGCATGGCCGTCAGCTGCGCTTTCATCAGCCCCTGCTCAATCTCGCCCGCCCGATCCTGTGCCCAGATCTTCAGCACCTCCTCGGCCTGGGCCAACCGTGCTGCCGCCGCTTCCTGCCAGGGGCCTTTGGCCTCGGCTCGCGCCCGCAGATTTCGCACCAGATGGGTCCACCACCGCTGGCGCCGTTTGCTCTCCAGCCGCCCGTGCGGCGCGAGCCGCACCCCGACGAGATGAACACAGGTTCTTCCTGGGAGGGCTGCGCCCTCCCACCGGGTGGGGGGTCTGGGGAAACCCGGTTGCCCCAGACCCCTGCGTGAGGGCCAGGCCCTCTCGCGGGCGGGGGCGTAGGGAAACCCGCTTTCCCCACACCCCTCGCCGAGGGCGTATGGTCACGTGAGACGGTCATGCGCATGGCGCACCCCGCCCGATGCCCATGGCCTGGGAGCGCGGGCGGGACGCCCGCGCCACGGCGCCGCGGGCACGGTGACGGCCTCCTCCCTGACCCTCCCCCGCCGGGGGCGGGAACCCGGCGCCTCCCCCCGGCGGGGGGAGGCTGGGAGGGGGGCTGCACGCGGCGCGCGATGGTCACCGCAGCCATTCATGCGGCTGCGCCGCACCCCGACGGGATGCGCATAGGTTCTTCCTGGGAGGGCGCAGCCCTCCCAAACCCTCCCGCGGGCGGGGGGCTGGGGAAACCGGGTTTCCCCAGACCCCCAACGGTACCGGAGGGGCGAACCATGTCCTGGAACATACCCGCCGCGTGGGGAGATGATCCCTGAGTTTAACCACCTCTTAACACAACCATCACACGCTTGCAACCTCCCCCGGGTATAGTACACAGCGGCAATGACCTTGCTCCTCCGGGCAGCGCGGCCCCTCTCCATCCCTCCTCGCGTCCCTTCAAGGTTTCCCTGAGACGTGAAAGGAACAGGAACATGCAGGACCTTCAGCGAACGGCCCCTCGGCAGCCTGATGTCGCGATGTCCATGCTAGCGCTGGCCCTTAATCCGCTCTCCCTTACGCCTGGATGGATGGCAGCCTATCTGAACTACATGCAAGACGCGAGCCAGCGCTCCATCCTCTTCCTCGACGTGCTGCGACGGCGCGGCAACCAGTTCTTCGAGCACGAGGCCGCTGGCGCGCCGCCGGTGTTGATCTTCGACTATGAGTTGCTGATTGATGGCAAGGATCTGCCCCGGCCCTGCAATTACCTCCTCTACCGGATCGCGCCTGAAGCCGGCCAGGAGATTGACCCCAGGAAGCGGCCCTTTGTCATCGTCGATCCTCGCGCCGGCCACGGGCCCGGGGTCAGCGGTACCAAAGAGGACTCCCAGATCGGGGTGCTCCTGCGGGCCGGCCATCCGGTCTATTTCGTCAGTTTCCGCCCCGATCCCGTGCCCGGTCAGACCCTCGAAGATATCGGCAGGGCCGAGGCCACCTTCCTGCAAGAGGTGCGTCGCCTCCACCCCGACGCGCCGAAGCCCTGTGTGACCGGCAATTGCCAGGCCGGTTGGGCCGTAGCCATGCTCGCCGCCGTCGCGCCCGACCTGTCGGGCCCGATCATTCTCAAGGGTGCGCCGCTGTCCTACTGGTCCGGCGCGCGGGGCAAGAACCCCATCCGCTACACCGGCGGCCTGTGGGGTGGGGCCTGGATTACGTCATACCTCTCGGCCCTGGGCAATGATCGCTTTGATGGCGCCTATCTGGTGCAGAACTTCGAGAACCTGAATCTCGCCAATACCTTCTGGACCAAACAGTACAACGTCTACGCCAACGTTGATACTGAGCCGTCGCGCTACCTCGATTTCGAGAAGTGGTGGACCGGCTTCTTTAAGCTGACCACCGAGGAAATGGAGTTTATCGTCAACGACCTCTTTGTCGGCAACAAACTCGGCACAAACCAGGTCCAGCTCTCCGATGGTCGTCAGGTGAGCCTGAAGAACATCAAGGCCCCGATCGTGGTCTTCGCTTCGCGGGGCGACAATATTACGCCGCCACAGCAGGCCCTCAACTGGATCCTCGACGTCTACGAGAGCGATGAGGAGATTGTGCGTGACGATCAGGTGATCGTCTACACCCTCCACGAAGACATCGGGCACCTGGGGATCTTTGTCTCGGGGCGGGTCGCGCGCCGGGAGACCTCGGCGATCTATGGCACCCTGGATTTCATTGACCAGCTTATGCCGGGCCTCTACGAGATGCTCATCGAACCTGTCGATGAGACCTCTTATGACCGCGTCGCGGTGTTGCCGGAGTACCGCGTGCGCTTCGTCGAGCGCTCGCTGAACGACATCAGGCGCATGGACGATGGTCGTGATGAGGAACGCTATTTCGACACCTTCGCCCAGGTCTCCGAGGTCACGACGGGCTGGTACAAGACCTTCGCCGATCCCTGGGTGCGCCTGGGGGTGACGGAGCAGTCGGCACAGTTGCTCCGTGAACTGAACCCGGCCCGGCTCCAGCACTACGTCTTTTCCAACCGCAACCCGTGGATGTGGCCTGTCGCTGTGATGGCTGAGGGGACTCGCCGCAACCGTCGCCCCGTCGCCGCCGACAATCCCTTCCTGCTCCTCGAGCGCGAGGTTGCCGGCGCCGTCGAGACCTGGCTGGAGTCGGTGGGCAAGCTCCGCGACGCGGGGCTGGAACTCTGGTTCAAGAGCGTCTATGGTCCCCTGGGGCTGGGTATGCTGTTTCCGCCGCGGGAGAGCCGCAAGGTGCCGGTCGAGTCGGAGGCCGACCAGGCCTTTGCGGCGAAGGCCGAACAACTGCGCGCCCATATCGCCGAGGGCGGCTTCCACGCTGCCGTGGCGCGCCTGATCGTCCTGCTTTCACGCGCGGATCACGACGTCGAGCCACGGACCATCCACAATGTCAACCATCTGGTCGAGCATCCCCGCTTCGCCGGCATGCAACCAGAAGCGTTGCGGGCCCTCTTCAAGGATCAGTTCCTGACGGTCGTGCTGGATCGCCAGGGCGCGCTCGCCGCGCTGCCCCGCCTCGTGCCTGACCGCAACGAGCGTGAAGCGGCCATGGCCCTGGCAGCGCAGGTCGTGCTGGCCAGCGACAAACCCAACCTGGCCGAACGAGCCGTGCTGGAGGAGATTGCCAGGACGCTGGGGTTGGAGCTGGAACATCCCGCATTGAGCATGGCCGGCTCGCCGGATGGTGATGCGGGCGCCGAGGTGGCGCGCCTCCGGGCCGAGAACGAGCGCCTGCGCGCCGAGCTTGCCCGGCTTCAGCAGGGTGAGGGCATGGCCGCGGGGAACGACTGATCTGGTCGGGAGGGGATCGCGGACTTCGATGAACTGTTGGCGCGGGCCGCCGAACGCGTCCCGGCGCAACGTCTGGTGACCACCGCCGATGTTGGCCTGTTTACGGCCATTCTGGCCACCAATGCCGCGCGCCTTATCACCGGTGAGATCACCTATATTGATGGGGGCTACCATATTATGGGCTAAGGCATGGTTCAAGCGAACGTGACAATCGGGCCTTCAACTCTACAGCTCTACACCTCTACCGACCGGTTCGGTGGAGGTGTGGAGCTGTGGAGCTGTGGAGCTGTGGAGCAACGGTCAAGCCAGGAGGCCCGATCCTGAAGCATGCCTCAGGCCCGATCTCCCGCATGCGCCCGCATGTTCTGCCCGCCCCTAAACCAGCAGGGGCGTGGGGATCCCGGGTTTCGCCATGCTCCTCCAGCCGGCCAGATTGCCATTCGTCAAGCGAAAGAAGGGGTTATGCCAGCATCGTCGAACACTCCCCGACCTTCCAACGACGGGGGAACGATTGTCGAACGTAAGGAACCTGAGATCTCGCTAACCCAGGAGCAAATCGAGGAAGTCAAGCGCGCCGATGCGCGCTCTGATCGGCGTCTGGCCCTGCTGGTCTTTCTCGCCACCCTGGCGGGCAACCTGCTGGCATTGATTGCCAGCCTGGCCGACGCGAGCGGTCTCATCGTGCCGATTACGAATATGGTGTCTCCCAGGCCCTCGGTGACGCTCGCCGGGAGCGCCACCATCCTCGGCGATGAATTGCAACTGGCCAGCGACTGGGTCGAGGCGTTCCAGAAACTTACGCGGGAGACATGGGATCTTCCCATAGCCGGTGAGGTCGAACGCACCATCCGCGTCACGGTCAATCCAGTGGGAACGGTTCAGGGGGTGGAACTTGCGACCGGCGGCTCGGTCAACCTGCTCGCGGCCTCCGAACCCCTCAGTGACCAGCAAATCAACCGCCTGACCTCTTCCGGGGTGGCCATCGCCTGCGCCGCGCCGGTCGGCTATGATGTCATTGTCTTCGTGACCGACATCACCAACCGCCTGGAACGCGCCATAACGCGCGCGGAACTGGTGGGGATCCTTAGCGGCGCGATCCGCAGTTGGTCCGAGGTGGGCGGCAGGCCGGAGCCGATCCGCATCTTCGCCCGTGAGGGCAGTGGAACGACCGATCTGGTGCTGCAGGAGTTCCTCGGGCAGAGCGGCATGCCTTCCCATATTATTGGGTGCCGTTCCCAGGCCGAGTGTCTGAACCTGGCGTTGAGCACGCGAGGCTCGCTCTACTGGGTCAGTCTATCCTGGTTGCGCCTGCAACCGGACGACTATCTCGTTCCCGTCTTGATTGCCAATGACAAGGGACTCGTTACCGATCCGCTGACCCCGCAGTTCGACCCCTGGAACTATCCAGCCGAACTGATCCGCCCGTTGTACATCTATGCGCTCCAGAGTCCACGCCTGGATCAGCGCTCGGTCGAATTGAGCAAGCAATTTCTCGAATATATCCGGGGCGTGCAGGGGCAGCAGATCCTCGAGATCCACTTTTTCTACACCTACTTCAAACCGCCGCCGGGGGTCGAACTGCGCCTGCCGCCCGGCTTTGGCCCGGCGCCGAGCGGGTTGCCGATTGTGTGCCGCTAGGGTGCCCAGAGGGATAGGGGGCATGCTTTGACAGGACTTATGCGAGGGACGCTGGGAGGCGATGCCTCCCCGCATGCCCCCCGTTCCCGCCCGCGGCGGCCAGGCAGCCTGGCGAAACGAGAAACGA
>DAOTYR010000126.1:0-12385 GCA_034434655.1 Chloroflexaceae bacterium | reverse complement strand
ATGCTATAATCGCGACACTTCTCCAGGCCCTTCCACAGGGCGCACTGCGCGCCAATGCCACTGCGCCGGAAATCCTCTCGCTCCATCGGCGCAGGGTTGCCCGGCGCTCACGTGAACCGTAGGCCCTCGGAGAGGGGCATGGGGAAACACCGGGTTTCCCCATGCCCCCACCCGTGGGAGGGTCTGGGAGGGCTACGCCCTCCCAGGAACAAACGTATGTTCATTGCGGCGTTGTGCGGCGCAGCCGCATGGACGGCTCACGTGAACATAGGCTCTCGAAGAGGGGTGTGGGGAAACCGGGTTTCCCCACGTCCCCGCCCCGCAGGGGCATGGGGAAACACCGGGTTTCCCCATGCCCCCACCCGTGGGAGGGTCTGGGAGGGCTACGCCCTCCCAAGAACAAACGTATGTTCATTGCGGCGTTGTGCGGCGGGAGCCGCGTGGATGGCTGAGGTGAACATAGGCCGGGGGCGCGGGCAGCTTGCCCGCGTAGATGCGACGAGGACGGGACGACCGCGCTCCCGGGCCGTTTTCATTGGGCGTTATGCGCTCGCGCATGGGGCCTAAGGTGAACATGGGGCAACCCGCTTTCCCCGCCATTTCTCAGGGGTCGCCGGATCGCGCCCGACGGGCAGGAGTGGGGGGAAACCCGGTTCTTCCGGGGTCGTAGCAATCCGTGGGGCAATACGGCAGCAGTTATGCCCGGGCCCTGAACGCCGCCAGGGCCTCCTGTTCGTCCTGGTAGATCTCGGCGTACTGCGCCAGGCCGACCATACGGAAGATCTTCTGGAAATGCTGCGAAAGACCGCTGACGGCGAGTTTCTGATCGTTCCGCGTGACCTCGGTCACGATCCCGATCAAAATGGCAATGCCCGCGCTGTTGATGTAATCATTCTGGCGAAAGTTCAACAGCACGTTCCGCGCGCCTTTGCTGGTTACCTCGCGATAGGCGTTATTGATCTTCTCCTCGGCGAAGGTGGTCACATCACCTGACAGATCAATAATGGCCACCCCATCGCACTCACGGGTGCTCACCGTCAACTCATCTTCCAGCATCATAAGGTTCCTCCTCCACCCTGGTCTCAGCGGCGGCCCGGTAGCAGGACCCTGGTATCGTACCTACGTTGTAGGTTCCGGTGCAGGTGCGGCGCCAGGAGCTTCCCTGGCGCTGCATGCGAACCCTGCGCCGCCCCCGACGCGGGTTTCTAGTCAGCCGTTCATGCGGCTGCGCCGCACACGAACAGGATGAAACCAGGTTGTTCCTCGAAGGGCAAAGCCCTCCCAGACCCTCCCACGGGGTGGGGGTCTAAAATGGGCCTCAGCCGTGGAGGTTGAGCCCTGGCTGGCGATAAAACGCAAAGCGGAACCGGTTCCCCGGCCCGGACCATGGCACGAAACCGGCTTCGTCACACAACTGGCTGATGAGCAGCATACCCATGCCGCGCAACGAACCCCGGCCAGCCACCTTGTCACCAATACTGAGCGGGGTGGGGCCTGCGCTATACCGGCTCACCCCCTGGTCAAGCACCTCAACCACCAGACGCTCATGCTCGACCCGGCAGAAGATCTCCACGCGCAAGCGAGGATCGAGTGAATTCCCGTGCTCCATCGCGTTGATGCAGACCTCGCACAGGACCGTCTTGAGATCCTCGACGCGCTCGGCGGGAATACCCAGACGACGGGCAAACGCCGCAACCGCGTCTCGGGCGATCACTTCGTAGCCAAGCTCGCTAGGGAGAGAAAGCTCAAGACTGGTCTGAGAGCAAGGAGAGGCACTCATCGCTCGAGATGGATCACCATGCGTATCTGGTTGCCGCCGCTCGGCGCGGTAGAAAACTGGACTTCATCCATAAGTTCGCGGATCAGCCAGATACCCCAGCCACCCTTATCATCCTGTTCGAGGACCTCTTCAATGACAGGACGGCGAGTTGCCCGGCTCTGGTCGAAGGGTTTGCGCCCCTGATCAGCCACGTCGATGATCAACTCATCGGCGCGAGCGGTGAGGAGAACCACGACCTTCGTGGCGGCGTCATGCTCATTGCCGTGTTCAATGGCATTGGTCACCGCCTCGCTGACCGCGGTTTTCAGTGACTCGACGCGATCTGGCTCAAACCCCATCCTGCGCGCCAGAGACGAGGCCGTATCCATCGCCACGCGCTCGTAGCCGAGCTTGCTAGGCAGACGTAGTTCAATCACTCGTTCGACTGGCTCACGCGGTGGGGTTTCGCCGCTCATGCGTGTGATATACGGTCTACATATTGCGTGGCAACCCGGACAACCGCATCGCCGCTTGCGGCGGCGCTAGCGTGCGGGGGAGATGTGACGGAACATGCCCGCCGCATGCTTCCACCCGCGGCGGGGGCGCGCCCCGGCGCAGCCAGCATGAGTTTGCTGCCGCGGGCGGAACGGAAGGTGCGGGGAGGCTGCGCCTCCCCGCGCTCCGCCAACGGGAAAAGGTGAGGGCGCAGCCCTCAAGCAAGAGGATGGAGAAACCAGGTTTCCCCATCCCCTCACCCGGTTGGAGGATCTGGGAGGGCACAGCCCTCCCAGGAACTCTGTTCATCCTGTTCGTGTGCGGCGCAGGCCCATGGACGGCTAACGTGAACATGGGGGAACCTGGTTCCCCCATACCCCCGCCCGCGGGAGGGTTTGGGAGGGCGAAGCCCTTGCGCGGGGGCGTGGGTCAACTAGGTTTCCCCACGCCCCGGCCCGCGGGACGGTTCGGGAGGGCATTGTGACACACGATATCACGGCAAATCATAACACAGGGAAGGATCATGACGCAATAGGACGAACGTTCGTAAGTTCACATCTCTGCCGGGAGCGAGGGCGCCCCGCCCCCGTCGCGTTATCCGAGGGCAAGCTGCCCTCGCTCCCAGGCGCGTGGATGACCCCGGGTGTGAACAGGCGCCGGTTCCGCCTGTGGCGGGGGCGCGCCCTGGCGCAGCCAGCATGAGTTTGCCGCCGCGGGCGGAAGGGGGGCGCGGTGAGGCCAGGACTCTCCGCGCCCCGCCAGGGGGAACGAGAGGGGGGACTACGCCTCAGGCATAGGTCAAACGCATGTGACAATCCAGCCTTCAGCTCCACAGCTCTACAGAGCGGTTCTGTGGAGCTGTGGAGCTGCGGAGCAACGGTCAAACTGGCATTGGCCGCTTCTGAACGACGCCTTACAGCGGGATGTTCCCGTGTTTGCGCGCAGGCATGCTCTGGCGCTTGGTGCGGGCGATGCGGAGGGAGCGGATCAGGGCCGGGCGCGTCTCTTTGGGTTCGATCACCGCGTCAATGTACCCGCGCTCGGCGGCGACGTAGGGATTGGCGAAGCGGTTCTGGTAATCCTCGACCAGTTCGGCCAGGCGCTGCTGCGGATCGGCGGCCTCGGCAAGTTCCTTGCGGAAGATGATGCGCACCGCGGCGTCCACACCCATCACGGCAATCTCGGCGGTGGGCCAGGCGAAGTTAAAATCGGCGCGAATATGTTTCGAGGCCATCACGTCGTAGGCCCCGCCATAGGCCTTGCGGGTGATCACCGTGAGCTTGGGCACTGTGGCCTCGCAGTAGGCATAGAGCAACTTGGCGCCGTGGCGAATGATCCCGCCATACTCCTGCTGGGTGCCCGGCAGGAAGCCCGGCACGTCCACGAAGGTCACCAGGGGAATGTTGAAGGCGTCACAGAAGCGCACGAAGCGCGCCCCCTTGACCGAGCTATCAATATCCAGCGTGCCGGCGAGCTGCATCGGCTGGTTGGCGACCACGCCAACGGGATGGCCATCGAGCCGGGCAAAGCCGATGACGATGTTCCGCGCCCAGAAGGGCTGCACCTCGAAGAATTCGCCGTGATCCACCACGGCTTCGATCACCCTGACGATGTCGTAGGCCTTGCGCGGGTTGTCGGGGATCAGGGTCTGGAGATCTTCCTCGGTGCGCTCGGGATCATCGGTGGGCGGGATAGAGGGTGGATCGTCCATGTTGTTCGAGGGAATGAACGAGAGCAGCGTGCGCAACTGGTCGAAGCACTCATCCTCGCTATCGGCGGCGAAGTGGGCCACGCCGCTGCGGGTGTTATGGGTCATCGCCCCGCCCAGTTCCTCAAACCCCACCTCTTCGCCGGTGACCGTCTTGATCACATCCGGGCCGGTAATGAACATCTGGCTGGAACCCTTAACCATGAGGATAAAATCGGTCATGGCCGGGGAGTAGACGGCCCCGCCGGCGCAGGGGCCGGCGATGATCGAGAGCTGGGGAATCACGCCGCTGCTGATCACGTTACGGTAGAAGATCTCGGCGTAACCGCCCAGACTGACGACCCCTTCTTGAATGCGCGCGCCACCCGAGTCGTTGATGCCAATGCAGGGCACGCCCATCCGCAGGGCCAGATCCATCACTTTGCAGATCTTCTCGGCAAAGACCTCGCCGAGACTGCCGCCAAAGATGGTGAAATCCTGGGAGAACACACAGACCGGGCGCCCGTCAATGGTGCCATGACCGGTGACCACGCCATCGCCGAGGGGTTTGCGCCGTTCCATTCCAAAGGCGGAGGTGCGATGGACGGCGAAGGCATCCAGTTCGACGAACGATCCGGGGTCGAGCAGCCGGTCAATACGCTCCCGTGCGGTCAACTTGCCGCGTTCGTGTTGCTTCTGGATGGCCTGGGGGTCGCCGGTGAGGGCCTGCTCGCGGCGGCGGCGCAACTCTTCGATCTTTTCGGCGGTCGTCTGCGACATAGAACTGCTCCTTGGCAGAGACTAAACGAACCCTCTGCGCCCGTGCGTCACCACGGCCCAGGCGAAGCGGGGCACCGCATCAATGATGCGCGGCCAGCGACCGGGCTGACGCAGCAGGCGGTAGAGCCATTCAAAACCGGCGCGGCGCATCCAGGCGGGGGCGCGGGGCACCCGCCCGGACAGATAATCGAACACGCCGCCCACCCCGATCGCCAGCGGAACGTTCAGATAGGGCTGGTTCCGGGCGATCCAGACATCCTGGCGCGGATGCCCATAGGCTACCAGCAGAATGTGAGGTTGCGCCGCGACGATCAGTTGGCGCAGGAAGGGCGCATGGCGCGGATCGGGCGAGCCGGCGAACGTTCCGGCGATGCTCAGCCCTGGATAGCGTCGCTGGAGGACCAGGGCCGCGGCCTGTGCCACACCGGGGGCCGCGCCAAGCAGAAAGAGCCGGTAGCCACGTTGCGCGCTCAGGGCGGCGAGACGGTGGGTCAGTTCCACCCCGGTGACGCGCCCTCGCAACGGCGTGCCCAGGTAGCGGGCCGCCAGCAACAACCCTACCCCATCGGGCGTAGCCAGGTCGGCGCCCTCCAGCGCCGCGGCAAAAGCCGGATTGCGCCCCGCCTCGATCACAAACTCCGGGTTCACCGTGACAATCTGATGCCGCCCGCCGGAACGGATCATTGCGTCGGCCAGCAGCACCGCCTCGTCTTCGGTGACATCGTCAACGCGCACCCCAAGAATACGCACCGGGCGCCGTACTGCGGATGGCACGCCGGGGCGCGCCACTGTTGTCGCCATGATGCACCGTCCAGTTACAATCGCTCAAGCCCGGGCGCCTGCGAACCACCTCATAGCTCTGAGACGGGGGAGGGGCGGCGAACTGCGCCCGCCGCGACCCCGTGGTTCCGCCCGCGGCGGAGGCGCGCCCTGCCGTAGACGCGGAACGGGGGGCGGGAAGACCGTGCCTCTCCGCGCCTCGCCAACGGTAATTCGGGTGTGAACCTGATCTTACGCTGATTATAGCGTAAGATCGGCGTCAGGGCTGCGCCATGTTATAATGCCGGGGATCGTGCGCGCCGGCCCACCGGCTGGCAAGGATCTGGGAGGGCGCGGCCCACCTGGGGCGTTCGTGGCATGTTTCACCTTGTTTACGGGGTCGAGAGCATCAGACTGGCAGGAGAGCTTATGTTCCGCTCGCACACCTGCGGCGAGCTGCGGCAGGAGCACGTTGGCACCACGGTAACCCTGGCGGGGTGGGTGCATCGCCGCCGCGACCATGGCGAACTGATATTCATTGATCTGCGTGACCGCTACGGCATTACCCAGGTCGTCTTCGACAGCGCCGTCGCCGCGGCCCACCAGGTCGCCGACGAGGCGCGTTCCGAGTACGTGTTGCAGGTGCGCGGGGTGGTGCGCCCGCGGCCCCCGGAAGCGGTGAACCCGGATCTGGACACCGGGGTGATCGAGGTGGAGGCGTTGGAGGCCACGGTGCTCAACCCGGCCCGCACCCCGCCGTTGTACATCGCCAAAGAAGGCGGCGAGGACGAGGCCCTGCGCCTCAAGTACCGCTACCTCGATCTGCGGCGCGAGCGCATGCAGCGAAATATCATCCTGCGCCATCGGGTCGTCAAGTTCATGCGCGATTTTCTTGATCGCGAGGGCTTCCTGGAGATCGAGACGCCCATCCTGATCAAGTCAACCCCCGAGGGCGCTCGCGACTATCTGGTACCCTCGCGCCTGCATCCCGGCAAGTTCTACGCCCTGCCGCAGAGCCCCCAGCAACTCAAGCAGTTGCTGATGGTGGCGGGCTTTGATAAGTACTTCCAGATCGCCCGCTGTTTCCGGGACGAAGATCAGCGCGCCGATCGGCAGCCGGAGTTTACCCAGCTCGATCTGGAGATGAGCTTCGTGGATCAGGAAGACGTGCTGAACCTGATCGAACGGCTGTTTATCGCCCTGTGCCAGACGGTCACGCCCCACAAGACCTTCACCACGCCGTTCCGCCGCCTGACCTATGCCGAGGCGATGGAACGCTACGGCTCCGACAAGCCCGATTTGCGCTACGACCTGGAGCTGGTCAACCTGGGCGACGCCCTTGCCAGCACGCCCTTCCAGGTGTTCCGCGGGGCGCTTGAGCGCGGCGGCCAGATCAAGGGCCTGCGGGCCCCGGGGTGCGCCGGCTTCTCGCGTAAGCAGATCGATGAGTTGGCCGAACTGGCCCGCGTGGGCGGCGCGCGCGGCCTGGCCTGGGCGGCCCTGCCGGCCGATGGCGGCGAGGTGCGCTCCTCGTTCGCGAAGAACCTGGCGCCAGGCGAACTCGAAGCGATCATCGAGCGCATGGGCGCTGGCCCCGGCGACTTGCTGCTCCTCGTGGCCGATACGCCCTCGGTCGTGGCCGCGGCCCTCGACCGGTTGCGCCGCGAACTGGCCGCGCGCCTCGGGCTGATTGACCCCCATACGCTGAGCTTCGCCTGGATCGTTGATTTCCCGATGTTCGAGTGGAACCCCGAGGAGGAACGCTGGGACGCCGTGCACCACCCCTTTACCTCGCCCCGCGACGAGGACCTGCCGTTGCTCGACAGCGATCCCGGCAAGGCGCGCGCTAAAGCCTACGACCTGGTGCTCAACGGCTACGAGGTCGGCGGTGGCTCGATCCGTATCCATCGCCGCGAGGTGCAACAGAAGGTCTTTGACCTGCTCGGCATCAGCCGCGAAGCGGCAATGGCTCAGTTCGGCCACATGCTTGAAGCCTTTGAGTACGGCGCTCCGCCACACGGTGGCATCGCTCCCGGCATCGATCGCATCGTGATGATCCTGGCCGATGAAAGCACCATTCGTGAGGTCATGGCGTTCCCTAAGACCCAGCAGGCCGTCGATCTGATGACCAATGCCCCTTCGCCCGTGGACGAGCGGCAACTCAAGGAGTTGCACATCCAGTTGCGTCCGTAGACTCCGGCTCGCCATGCTGCTCCCCACGACCAGGGTTCGGGGGCGCGGGGCGTCCGGGAGTGGCCTGTCCCGCGCCCCTCTCCCTGACCCTCCCTCGCAGAAGGAGGGAACCGCGCGCCGCCCCCCGCTGGGGGGCGGCTGAGAGCGGGGCGTCCCACCGTATGCGGCACGCTGCCGCGGGTCAACCCGGCAACCGGCGTCGCGCGCGGATCGCTGGCACGCATGCCGGGGACCGCCACCGTCGCCCGGCGACGGAGCCGATTCGCTAACGGTATCAACGTTGCGGGCACCCCGACGATGGCGCCGTCCCCCCTACGCACTCAGCCGTCCATGCGGCTCGCACCGCACCCCGACAGGATGAACATACTTTCTTGGGAGGGCGAAGCCCTCCCAAACCCTCCCACCGGGTGGGGGTCTGGGGAAACCCGGTTTCCCCAGACCCCTCGCCGAGGGCTTATGTTCACGTTAGAATAGGGTATACTACAACAACCGCCAGTGATCAGCGGCGGCAGGCGTAACGGGCACCCCGCGACAGGAAGCTGATTGATGGAGAAACGCATTCTGGTCGTTGATGACGACCCGAACGTACGGCGCGTCGTCAGTCTGGCCCTGACCCACGACTCTCCCTACACCGTTCATGCGGTCCCCTCGGCGGAGGCGGCGCTGCTCCAGATCGCGCGCCAACCGGTTGACCTGCTGTTTACCGATATTCGCATGCCAGGGATGAGCGGCCTGGAACTGGTGCAGCGGGTGCGCGAACTGGACCCGAAGACGGCGGTGATCGTCTTCACCGTAGGCCCTGAAGATTTGACGCCCGAACGGGCCGCTGAATTGAAGATTGACTGCCTGCTGGAGAAGCCGGCTTCGCCAGAGCGGCTGCGCCTGGCGGTTGATCTGCTGCTTGACCCGATCAAACTGCTGCCGCGCTCCTCCCAGCGCACCGAACCGCCTCCGCCTCCCGCGCCAGCATCGGTACGGACCACGCCATTGTCGCCGCAAACGGGGCCGTTAGGGCAGCGCCTGGCCGCCGCCAGGGCCCGGCGCCAGACGACGCCGCTGCACGGCGCGCCGGTGGCCGTCCGACTTACGTCCGGCCCGGCAGGCGCGGGCAATCGCACCTACTCCGAAGCGCAGATCGAGGCCATGCGCCAGGCGCTCAAGGAACTGGCCCTTGAGCCTGATGTCCACTGTGCCGTGCTGGCGGACATCAGCGGCATCGTGCTGACCCACTGGAGCCGCCGGCGCGACATCAATGTGACGGTCATTGCTGCCCTCGCGGCGGGCAATACCAGGGCCCTGGCCGAGATCGGGCGCAACCTGGGCCAGCAACGCCCGGGCCACCTGGTGATCCAGGAGGGCCACGACCAGAGCATTATTATGGCCACCATGGACAACCTGCTGCTGCTCGTCGCCATTGGCCCGAATGCCTCGCTCGGCTGGGCGCGCATCGCCACCCTGCGCGCCTGTGACGAGGTGTTGCGCATTGCCCAGGGGCCGGTGGCGTAGTTTGACACTGCTCCCTCGCTCTGCTATAATCTCCAGGGTTAAGGGCGGTCTGGCCGCTCTGTTTTCATGTTGTCTTCGTACGGCTCACCGGGAGGTTATTTGACAGGAGGTACGCGGTCGTCTCCCGGCGCGGGGGCGCTGCTGGTGGTTCGCGAGGCCGCCTGGCCGCCGCGGTCGAGGAACGGGGTATGCGGGCTTCGCCTCCCCGCACCCCTCCACCGCGTACATCCCTGTTATTCGAGAGGGCTACGCCCTCCCAAAACCACCCTAACGTGAACATAGGCTGCTGGAGCAGGGGTGTGGGGAAACCGGGTTTCCCCACGCCCCCGCCCCGCAGGGGGATGGGGAAACCCGGTTTCCCCATTCCCCCACCCGGTGGGAGGGTCTGGGAGGGCTTCGCCCTCCCAGGAAGTATGTTCATCCCGTCGGGGTGCGGCGCGAGCCGCATGGGGGTCTGAGGTGGATGTAACAGCGTTTTCCTGCGAGGGCCACGCCCTTCCAGGCTCTCCCTGAGGGTGGGGGTGGGGGGAACAAGGAGCACGTCCGTGTATGCGATTATTCGTGATCGGGGAATGCAGTACCGCGTTGAGCAGGGGCAGGTCGTGCTGCTCGATTTGATTGAGCAGGCCGTGCCCGGCAGCCAGATTGAGATTGGCGAGGTTCTGCTGGTTGGTGATGGCGATAACGTGCAGGTCGGCTCGCCTACCCTTGCCGGGGCCAGGGTGCGCGCCGAGGTGCTCGGCGAGACGAAGGGCGAGAAGATCGTCGTGTTCCGCTATCGTAACAAGAAGCGCTATCGCCGCCGGACCGGGCACCGCCAGCGCTACACGCAGGTGCAGATTACCGAGATTCTGGTCTGATCGGGGTAGGGTTCGCGGTATCGGCAGGGTCGAGAAGACTACTGCCCTTCCAGGAAAACGCTCTGGCCCATGCTGGTGGACCGGGTGGCGATATAGGGAAACCCGGTTTCCCCATATCCCCTGCTTGAGGGCCAGGCCCTCCCGCAGGCGGGGGGTGGGGACACCCGGTTTCCCCACCCCCCTGCTCCAGCAGCCTATGTTCACGTTAGACGGTCATGCGCATGGCGCACCACGCCGCGATGACCATGACCTGGGAGCGCGGGCGTCCCGCCCGCATCGCGGCTCCCCGGGCACGATGACAGCCCCTTCCCTGACCCTCTCCCACTGGGGACGGGAACCCGGCGCCTCCCCCCAGCGGGGGGAGGCTGGGAGGGGGGGCTGAACCCTGCGAACGTATGGTCACCTCAGGGTTGGTACCACACGCGACGGCAGACCCACTGTCTGCGCCAGGGCGCGCCCCCGCCGCAGGCGGAACCACGGGATCGCTGCAGGCCAGGCGCTTCGCGCCTCCCCCAAACGGGTATTGGACAGAGCCGCGCAGCGAAACCATGCCCAACCGCAAAACAAAACGTCACATTGGTGCGATGACAGTTGCGCCCTGAGAGGAGATAGCGACAATGGCACACAAAAAGGGTGTCGGCAGTTCACGGAACGGCCGCGACAGCAACCCGAAGATGCGCGGGGTCAAGGTGTACGGCGGGCAGCGGGTCGTGCCCGGGAACATTATCGTCCGCCAGTGCGGCACGAAGATCCGCCCCGGTATGAACGTCGGCCTGGGGCGTGACTATACGATCTATGCGCTGGTCGAGGGCACAGTCAAGTTCCAGCCGTACTCGCGGACCCAGAAGATGGTGAGCGTGATCCCGGTCGAGCAGCCGGGCGAGGGCGCTATCGCCGATTGAGAGCCATCCGGACAAGCAAGTTATCCGGTTTCTTTCCGGGAGGGTGGATGGTCTTTGAGACATTCATCCGGTATGCCGGGCTGGCCGTGGGGCTAATGGTCTTTGAGAAATTAATCCGGTATACCGGGCTGGCCGTGGGGCTGAAGCCCTCGGCTATGGGATGCGAAGCCCGCCTGCGCGGGCGAGAGCGGATGATGTCTTCAAAGACCATCAGCCCTCGGCTATGGGATGCGAAGCCCGCCTGCGCGGGCTAGAGCGGATGATGTATTCAAAGACCATAAACCCTCCCGGACCCTCCTCTCAGGCAGGGGCGGGGAAAAACCGGATTTCGACACGAGGAGCACGCTGGTGAAAAAGGGTATTCATCCCCAGTACCATATGGACGGGATCGTCTGCACGACGTGCGGCACGCGCTGGGCCATCGGTTCGACGCGCCGCAATCTGCGGGTCGAGATCTGTTCCAACTGCCACCCGTTCTATACGGGCGAACAACGGATCGTTGATACCGCCGGGCAGGTTGACCGCTTCATGCGACGGTTGAGCACCGCCCAGGCCCATCAGGCCGATGCGGAGAAGCGCCGCGAGGCGCGCAACCAGCAGCCGCAGAAGCAAAGCCTGCTGAAGGAACTGTACGGGGAAGACGCGTAGTGCTTCGTCCCTGGCAGCCAGAAGGGGGCGCCTCGCCGGTCGCCCCCTTCTGGCTTGCTGGCGGCGGGCGGTATGTTCCCGTCTCGTGCCGAACTGGCCCCCTCCCTCACTAGCCGTCCATGCGGCTCGCGCTGCACCCCGACGGGATAAACATACTTCCTGGGAGGGCTTCGCGCTCCTACCGGGTGGGGGGATGGGGAAACCGGGTTTCCCCATCCCCCTGCGCAAAGGCTGCGCCCTCCCCAACCCTGCCGGGGGCGGGTCGGGGAGGGCGACGCCCCCCCAGGAAGGATGTTCATCCCGTCGGTGTGCGGCGCGAGCCGCATGGACGGCTGAAGAGAATGTTACAATAGAACTAGATGCCAATCCTCATAGATGGTCACAACCTGATCGGCCAGATCCCGGCCATTGACATCGCCGCCCCCGACGATGAGGCGCGTCTGGTGCTGCTGTTGCGCCGCTACGCGGCCCGGCGCCGGGGCCGCAAGGTGGTGGTGATCTTCGACCACGGCGTCTACGGCCATCCGGGAAACCTGAACGGCTACGGGGTGGAGACGCACTTTGCCCGCTCCCCCGCCGATGCCGACGCCGAGTTGATCCGGCGCATCCGCGCGATCCGGCGGCGCGACGAGTGGCTGGTGGTCACGTCCGATCGCGCCGTGGCCGGCGAGGCGCGGGCGCACGGCATTGCGGTGATCAGCTCGCAGGAGTTTGCCCGGCGCCTCGCGGCCCGCGATCAGCCTCGCCTCTCCGCGCGCGAGAAGATCGGCGAACGCCCTCTCAGCGCCGCCGAGGT
>DAOTYR010000125.1:0-11145 GCA_034434655.1 Chloroflexaceae bacterium | reverse complement strand
ACCTCCGGTGGGGGTGCGGGGGCGGCTCCGCCGCCCCCGCGATACTCTTTTTGGGTGTGCGCGGCGGCAAAGCCGCCGCGCACACCCAAAAACTGGGGTTTGGGGCAACGCCCCAAGGACTTTGCACTAGCCCTGGGGTTGGGGGGGAAGGTGATTACCGAACAACCTCATTCATAGTATGATACAGCAACGCATCGCCGGTACCCTGGAGCACAGCCATGTCCATCAGCGAAGTCGCTCGTGACGTCTTTCTCGTGCGTTTGCCCTTGCCCTTTGCCCTGAACAGTGTGAATTGCTACCTCTTGCGCGATCCCGACGGGTGGACGGTGTTCGACTGCGGGTTGCACACCCCCGCCGGCGAGGCGGCCTGGCGCGCCGCGCTGGCCAGCCTCGCGGTGGCGCCGGAGGCCATCCAGCGGATCATCGTCAGCCACCACCACCCTGACCACTACGGCATGGCCGGCTGGCTCCAGGAGTTTACCGGAGCCCCGGTGGTGATGGCACCCCGCGAAGCCGAACTTGCCGCGGGGATCTGGGGCAAGCCTCCTGACCTGCCCGAACCGATGGCGGCCCTCTTTGCCGTCCACGGCACGCCCGGCGAGCTGGTGGCGACCATCGCGCGCGACGTGGCGCGCCTGCGTGCCGCCACGCTGCCCCATCCGACGCTGACGCCGCTCGAGCCGGGCATGGCGCTGACCATGGCCGGGCGCCGCTTTGTGGCCCTGCACGCGCCGGGCCACAGCGATGGGCACCTGATCTTCTTCGATGAGGCCGATGGCCTGCTGCTCTGCGGCGATCACCTGCTCAACACCATTACGCCCCACATCGGGGTCTGGCCGGGGAGCGAGCCGAACCCGCTGGGGCGCTACCTGGCCTCGCTGGCGGAACTGGCCGACTTGCCCGTTCGCCTGGCTCTGCCGGGGCACAAGTCACTTATCCACACCTGGCGCGAGCGTGTCGGGGAGTTGCAGCGCCACCACGCCGACCGGCTCGCGGCGATGCGCGCCGCGCTGGACGGGGGCGCCACCGCCTATGAAGTGGCGCGACGGGTGTTTCTCTTCGACCAGTACACCACGCACGAGATGCGCTTCGCCGTGGCCGAGACGATTGCCCATCTGGAGTACCTGGTGCACGCGGGGGTCTTGCGGCGCTTTGAGGGGGAGGTGGTGCGGTATGGGTAGTGTGGAGGTGTGGAGGTGTGGAGGTGTCTTCGGGTCGCCTTCCATCTCTACATCTCCACATCTCCACACCCACCTATGGCGTAGGGCTGGGATTGCTGCGCGTTGGCAGCCCGCGCTCAACGGTCAGATCCATGGCCCGGTCAATCGGAATGTGGACCTTGCCCTCCGGCGTGTAGCCATAACTATTGAGCAGTTCACGGTCGGGGATGACATAGTCCTTGTAGGTTGGCCCATCGAGCGGCGTAACGCTCGGCACGAAGGGCACGCGCCCGGCGAGCATCACCAGCAGACTCACCACGAGGAAGGCCACCAGGAGGCCACTCATGATCTGCACCACCCCTGGCGCTCCTCCTCGCGGGGCCGGCTGGTAGGCAACCTGCCGTTGCTCAGGCGGGTACGAGGGTTGAAAACGGTAACTCATCAGTGGTGACCTCCGGCGTGCAAGTTCTCCATTTGCGGATCGTTCAGGGGCAAGAGCGAGGCCCGTTGCATAAAGAGGGCCCACAGGGCCACCCAGACCCCCATCAGGCCGATGGGGGCGGCCAGGTTGGTGAAGCTGAGCAGCGCCTCGGTGGGGGTGGCGTGGAACTCGGGCAGAATGATCCAGGCCGTATCAATCAGGCGCACGAAGATGATCCAGGCGGCGACGATGGCCAGGTAGTTGAGGTTGCGTTTTGGCTTGCGCCCGAGCAGGGCGAAGAAGGGCATCAGGAAAGCGGCGACCATCAAGAAGATCACCACCACGAGCCAGCCCGCCTCGCGACGCCGGGCGAACCAGGGCGTGAACTCGGCCACATCGCCTGACCAGATGATCACATACTGGCCAAAGGACATATAGGTCCACAGCACGGTAAAGGCGAGCATCAGCTTGCCCAGGTCGTGGATCGCTTTGACGGGCACGTGCTCCTGGAACAGCTCGGTCTGGCGCACCTGGGTGAGGGCCAGAATGGTAAAGGCCAGGGTGCCCAAGCCGGCGTTGACGATGTAATGCGCGCCGTAGATCGTCGAGTACCAGTGGGCATCGAGGGACATGCCCACGTCGAACGCAAAGAACGTGACGCTCAACACGAACAGGGCCACGCCAATGCCGCTGAGGCGCCGCATGCGCGTCGCCGTCACGATCGGATCGGCCCCGCGGTCCTGCTGGAGGGACCAGGTGCGCAGGAGGAAGGCCAGGACGCTCCAGACGGCGAAGTAGAGCACCATGCGCCCGGCGAACCAGAGCGGGCTCATCCACGGCACCTTATGGGCGATGATCGGATCGAACTCAGGGCTGCCAGGGGTGACGATCTTGGGGTCGGCCCAGTGGTAGATGGCATGCTCGAACCCGAAGGTGTTATAGGCCACCATTACTACCGGGATGCTGGCGATGAAGAAGATCGGCAAGATCATCGCCCCGGCCTCGAAGATGCGCCGCGCCGTGATGCCCCAGGCCCCGCCGGTGAGGTGCTGCACCATCAGGAAGCCCAGGCAGCCCAGGGAGAAGGCGATCGTGAAGTAGAAGCCGAAAATGTAGGACTTCGCGAATTGCTCGGGATTGAGCACAAAGCCCAGGCCGAGCAGCGCCAGCCCGATCACCGCGGCGGCGATACCGATCACCTGCACGCGGTTCAGTTGGGGCGCCTGGGTTCGGGGAAAGGTGGTTGTCGCCATAAGCAGCTCTCTAGCTACGCCGCGGCCCTGGTTTCATTGCCCCAGATTGGCCCGCTGCTCGGGGGGCACGTCGTCAAGCGTCGCATTCTGGCTGAGTTGCAACGCGCGGATATAGGCGGCGATCGCCCAGCGATCCTCGGCGCTGATGCGCGAGGCATAGGAGTACATCGACTGGTAGCCGTCCTTCTCCGGGTCGCCGCGGTAGACGCCATTGGTGATGATCACGAAGAAATGGCCGATGGGCGCATCGCGGAGGCGTTGCTGGTGAAAGTTGGCCGGAACGATCCCGCCGCGCTGGGCCACCGCGCTCAGGCCATAGCCGGCCTCGCCATGGCACACGGCGCACCAGATATTGTACTGCTGCTGGCCGCGCTCCAGGACGGCGCGGGTCACCTCGAAGGGCATCACCTCACCCTCGACCCCATTGATCAGGCCGGTGTAGAGGTAGGTATCGGTCTGCGCCGCGCCCACGGCGACCGCACCGGGCACATTGGGCCGCGACCCGCGCCCGTCGGCGAAGAAGGTGCTGGGGTCGTAGGTCTGCACCTTGGGCTGGTTGTACATATCCTGGTGGCAGGCGGCCAGCAGCAGCGCCAGGAAGGCGATCCAGCCGTAGCGCAAGAGACGGGCGAGTGAGAGACGCCGGCGTACGTATAGCGGTTGCATCGTCGCTCCCCTAGTTGCCAACCTCGGACACCTGAACAGGGCCGAGACTGCGGAGGAACTGCGCGGTCTGGCCGCGGTCAAACAGTGGGTCGCGGGCTTCGATGCAGAGGAAGAAGCCGTCCTGGGAGGCCCGATCGAAGCGTGGCGCGTTGAACACGGGATGGTAGGGCATCGGCAGGCCATTGAGCACCACCATGCTGATTGCCGCGGTAAAGGCCGCAAAGAGGATCATCGTCTCGAAGGTGATGGGGATCATGGCCGGCCAGTTGGCGATATCCAGCGGGCGCCCGCCGATATTGAGCGGGTAATCCACCAGATTGCCGATGTACTGGATGATGAACCCGCTGGCGGCGCCGATCAACCCGGCCAGCAGCACCAGGCGCGGCACACCGGTATCACCGGGCGCCACCTCTTCGATGACCTCCTCGATGGGGAAGGGCGTGAAGGCATCGAGCCGGCTATAGCCCGCCTGCTTGACCTTATGGGTGGCGGCGATCAGATCCTCGGGCGTGCGGAACTCAGCCATCAGGCCATAGATATCGGTTGCTGCTCGTCTCTGCATAGCTGTGCTTCCTAGGGGAAACCGCCACGGGTTCCCTTGCGGGCGACTCCCGCGCTAGTCGGCGCCGGCCGCGCCCGGCTCGCTCTTACCGGTCACAATATCGCGGCCCGTATCGCCGTGGCCGGCCCGCTCGCGCCGATGCAGGCGCTCGTTCTCCTGGAACTGGAACATACGCATCTCGAAGATGTTGATCATCGGCAGGAAGCGGATAAAGAGGAACAGCAGCGTGAAGAACAGGCCAAAGCTGCCGATGTAGAGCGACCAGTCCCAGACCGTGGGGATGTAGATATCCCACGATGAGGGCAAGAACTCGCGTTCCAGGGAGATGACGATGATGACATAGCGTTCGAGCCACATCCCGACGCTGACGATCAGCGAGATAATGATCAGGGCCGGGATGCTCTGGCGCACGCGCCGGAACCACAGGGGCTGGATCGCCACCGCATTGCAGAAGAGCAGCCCGTAGTAGGCCCAGGCGCTCGGCCCGTTGAGGCGATTGAAGAGCAGGTACTCCTCGAAGCGGCTGCCGCTGTAGAGCGCGGCCCACACTTCCATGAAGTAGCCGTAGACCACCACCATGCCCGTGGCAAGCATCACCTTGGCCATCACATCGAAGTGGCGCATGGTGATGTAGTTCTGGAAGCCATACCAGACGCGCACGGGGGCCATGAGCAGGATGACCATGGCGAAGCCCGCGAACACCGCGCCGGCGACGAAGTAGGGCGGGAAGATCGTCACCTGCCAGCCGGGCACCTGCGAAATGGCGAAGTCGAGGGAGATGATCGAGTGCACCGACACCACCAGCGGGGTGGAGAGGCCGGCCAGCAGCAGCGAGGCCATCTCGTAGCGGTGCCAGTGGCGCGCCGAGCCGCGCCAGCCCAGTGCGGCGATGCCGTAGGCCCGCTTGGCCCAGATGTTGGTGGCCCGGTCGCGCAGGGTGGCGAAGTCGGGCAGCAGGCCCACCAGCCAGAAGACCAGCGACACGCTGGCGTAGGTCGAGATGGCGAACACGTCCCAGGCCAGGGCGCTGCGGAAGTTGGGCCACATACCGTGGGTGTTGGGGTAGGGGATCAGCCAGTAGAACAGCCACGGGCGCCCCAGGTGCAGGATGGGGTAGAGACCGGCGCAGGCCACTGCGAAGAGGGTCATCGCCTCGGCGAAGCGGTTGATCGAGTTGCGCCAGCCCTGATTCAGCAACAGCAAAATGGCCGAAATCAGCGTCCCGGCGTGACCGATGCCGATCCACCAGACGAAGTTGATGATGTCCATACCCCAGGCCACGGGGACGTTGATGCCCCAGATGCCGACGCCTTTAATAAACAGCCAGGCAATCGACACAAAGTACACCATCAGCAAGATAAAGGCGATGGTGAACCCCAGCAACCAGCCCCTGGAGGTTTGCAACGGGCTGACCAGGGGCACATCGCCGATCTTGCGGCTGATGGAGGTGTACGTTTCACCCGGCAGCAGGTACATTTCCCCGGTGTCGGGTTGCGGACCGGTGCGTACTGGTTGCGCCTGTGCCATTGGCAATCCTTGCTAGTGCTGTGTTCTGCGTAAGTGTTCACACCTGGGGCAACTCACGCGCCTGCGAGCGAGGGCGTTTCGCCCCCGTCGCGTCTCCGCGGGCAAGCTGCCCGCGCTCCCAGGAGACATGTGAACACTTACGTTCTGCTTACCCAGGCTTTCCCTGCGCGGCCCCTTGCGTAACGGTTAACCTGCCGCGGGTGTCACCCTTCGCCGTGGGCCTCCAGTTCCTCATTCGGGTTACGCACGCGGGCCAGGTAGGTGGTGCGCGGGAAGACGTTCAGCAGGTTCAGAACGCCGTAATTATGCGGCTCCGCCTTCCACTTTGCCACCCGGCTCGCGGTGTCGTTGATATCGCCAAAGACGATCGCCTGGGTCGGGCAGGCGCCCTCGCAGGCCACGACAATCGCGCCGTCTGCGATGGTGTAGCTACTCTGGCCGTTCTGCACTGCGGCCTTCTTGGCGGCGATGCGCGCCGCGCTGATGCGCTGGACGCAGTAGGTGCACTTCTCCATCACGCCGCGGTTGCGCACCGTCACCTCGGGGTTGCGCGCCAGTTGCAGGCTCGGGGTGTTGAGGTCGGTGTACTGCAAGAAGTTGAAGCGGCGCACCTTGTAGGGGCAGTTGTTGGAGCAGTACTTGGTGCCGACGCAGCGATTATACACCATATTGTTCAGCCCCTCATAGTCGTGGACGGTGGCGATGACGGGGCAGACCACCTCGCAGGGGGCCTGTTCGCACTGCACGCAGGCCATCGGCATCATGTAGGTGTCAGGATTATCCAGATTGGCGCCGGCGTAGTAGCGGTCGATGCGGATCCAGTGCATCTCGCGGCCACGGGAGACCTCCTCCTTGCCGACGACGGGGATGTTGTTCTCCGCCTGGCATGCCACCACGCAGGCGTTGCAGCCGATGCAGGCGTTGAGGTTGATGGTCATGCCCCAGGCGTTGCGCCCGGAGTAGTCCACCCCTGGCTGCAACGAGATGTAGCCATCGGTGCCGGGGCCGGGCGTCTTCTTGCCGTACTCCTCCATGTACACCTCTTCGGCGATGTACTTGGGGTTACGCTTGAACTCCTCGAAGACGCCGACGCGCACGATGTCGCGTCCCTCGAGCGTCCAGTGGTCCTGGGTGGAAACGAGGAGGTACTTCCGGTTGGCGTTGCGCACCTCTACGCCCGTGCCGAACCAGGGGGCGGCGCTGGTGCGCACCGGATAGACATCAACCCCCACCCCATCGCCGACCCGCCCGGCATTGCGGCGGCCAAAGCCCAGGTGCACGGTGATCGAGTTCTCGGCGTGGCCCGGGGTCAGCCAGAGGGGCAGTTCCACGGTGCCACCGGCGTAGCGGATGGTGACCATCGTGCCATTCGCGGCGGTCATCCGCTCCAGGGCGATCTGGCGCTGGTCGCTATCGGGGTTCTTCAGATCGTCCACATTAAAGCCCAACCCGAGCAGCCGCGAGGCGGTGCCAATGCTCATGAGCGCCGCATTGTCCCAGACCAGCTTGGTCAGCGGGCGGGGCAGTTCCATCATCCAGCCATTGTTGGCATAGGCGCCGTCCCACACCGAGGGGTCGGGGCGGAAGACGATCTCCAGTTCCTCGGCGGCGGGGGCGGCCACCGCGCCGCCCGCAGCCGGTTGCAACGTCGGCGTGACGCCGGGCGCGGCGGTGCCGCTGATCACCCCGCTGGCCAGGGCGCTCTGCCAGAAAGCCTCGAAGTTGCCATTCGCCAGCCCGCTGGCCTCCCAGTAGGCGCGCACCAGATCGTAGGGCCGGGCAGCGGGCTGGCCAAGCAGGGCCGCCAGCACCTCGTGCCCGGTCTTCCCGCCGTACAGCGGCTCGATCAGCGGCTGCACGATGCTGGCGGTGCCATCGTAGGCCCGGGCATCGCTCCAGCTTTCCAGTTGGTGGGCGGCGGGGATGTGCCAGGTGCTCAGGGCCGAGGTCTCATCAACAAAGAGACTATGGTGGACACTGAGCGGCACCCGCTGGAGCGCCTCGGCGAAGCGCAGATCGCCGGGGGCATCGTAAGCCGGGTTCCCGCCGAGCATCACCAGCAGTTCCACCTGACCGGCGTTGATCTCATTGACCAGCCCGGCAAGCTCGTTCGTCTGGTTGGTGGGGCGAGCCTCAACCGGCTCGGTGTAGATCACCGTGCTGCCCACATTGCCCAGGGCGGCATTGAGGCGATGGGCCAGTTCGTGCACAATCGGCGGCTGCTGGTCTCCAGGGATGACCACGCAGGCCCCGCGGTGGGCCTCCAGATCTCCGGCCACCACCTCGAGGAAGGCCAGCGCCTCCTCCGGGAGGCCGGCCCCGGCCCCGCCGAGGCCCAGCTTCGCCGCGAGGGCGAAGGCAAACACCCCCACATTGCTGGCCTTGAGCGCCAGGCGGTGGTCGGCGGCCGCGCCGGTGATCGAAGGCGACGCCTCGACCACGTAGAGCCGGTTCATCTCCGTGCTCGCCTTGGTGACCCGGCGGCCATCGGCGAAGGCGCGGGCGTAGGGGATGAAGCCCGGACCAGGGGAGAGGAAATCGGCGTCGAGGGAGACGATCACCTGCGCCTTCGACAGATCGTAGCGTGTGCTCACATACTCGCCGAAGGCCGCGCGCGCGCCCTCATAGACATTATCGCGATTGATCGGCTCGTACTGGTACCAGCGCGCCTGGGGGAAGCGCTGCAAGAACTGCGTGATCTGGTCGGCCAGGGTGGGCGAGCTTACGGTCGTGGTCAACAGGCGCACGCCCGCGCCGCGGGTGGCGCTCTGGGCGGTAAGGGCGGTATTGAGCGTGGCGACAAACTCGTCCCACGTACTGGGGGCGTTGCGGTTGAGCACCGTCTGTGAGCGATCGGGATCGTAGAGATTGAGAATCTCGGCCTGGGCGAAAAGATCGGTGCTTCCGAGGCTGGCCGGGTGCAGCGGATTGCCCTCGACCTTGGTGGGGCGGCCCTCATCGGAGCGCACCAGCACCCCCGTGCCGTAGCCGTTGAGCGTGAGGGTGGTGGCGAAGAAGCGCGGGATGCCGGGCACGCGGTCGAGGGGCTGACGGTCGAAGGGCGCGAGCTTTTCGGGCGGCATGTAGGTGCAGCCCGTAACCCCGGCGAGGGCCAGCGAGGCTCCCATCAGCTTCAGAAACGTGCGCCGCGAGACCGGATCGTTCATCTCCGAGGCGCCGCGCGGAAACTCCCGTTCGACCAGTTCGCGGAAGGCGGGCGTATCGGCGAGTTCGTCGAGCGAGCGCCAGAACTGCTGGCCACGGGCGTCGCGCAACCGCGCGCGAATGGCCTCAAGATCAGGATTCGGGGTAGTGCTTGTCATTGCCGCTATCGCTTTGCTAGTGCGAAGGATGCGTCGGGTGGAACCGCGCGCCGGGCGCCGCAGGGCGAGGCCGCCGGCGCGCGCGCATCTCGCATCCTATCGGTGACAGACCCAGCAGTTCGTGAGCTGATCGGCGGGCATAATGCCATACTCGGCGACGAGCTGGCGGCCCAGGGCCGCCTGGTTCGCCGGCGCCACATACTCCATGTTGTAGACCTCGTCACGCGGGCGCACGTACTGTTCGGGGTTGCGGTGGCAGTTGAGGCACCAGCCCATGAACATGGCCTGCTGCTGCCAGACCACCGGCATCTCGTTCACCTGCCCGTGGCACGTCGAGCACCCGACGCCCTTGTTGACGTGAATGGCGTGGTTGAAGTAGACGAAATCGGGCACCCGATGCACTTTGTTCCACTCGATCGGCTTGCCGGTGGCGTAACTCTCGATGACCGGCGCAATCTTCGGGCTGTAGGTCTTGATCTGCGAGTGGCAGGTCATGCAGGTTTCGGTGGCGGGGATGTTGGCGAAGTACGACTGGTTGACCGAGACGTGGCAGTAGCGGCAGTCGATGCCGAGGACGCCGTTGTGCAACTGATGGCTGAAGGCGACCGGCTGCTCAATGGCGACGTTGATCTGCCGGAAGTAGTTTGATCGGAAGTAGACCGCCAGAATCAGCACCAGCTCTGCGACGAGCAACAGACCGGCGAAAACGCTCAGCCAGGCCAGCCGGTTGGCGTTGCGGGGGAAGATCTGTCCCATGCCTCGTTGCCTTCTAGGGGAACCCTGTGCTTCGCGGGGAGCGCTCTCTGTATCCTATTATAAGCCGCTATTGCTTTTGTGTCAATCAAACCGCCTGCCACGCTCATGCCACAGGGATTGTATCGCAATATAATGCCATATTTTATGTGTTCTGGCTCACATGACTACGTGACCAATTACATATAAGGCATGTTTCAAAACCTGCGGTTTGCGCTTGACAGTCTGGCGGGGAGGTATGGAGGGGCGTGGCCGCTCCATACCTCCCCCGTGGTCCCGTGTCGAGGCGAACGGTCACGTGCGTTTGAACCATGCCTAAAGCAAGCAGCCCCGTCCGCTTCTGCCGACCGGCAACCGGGGCCAGCAATGCGCTTCCGATCGTTCCCGGACCCGCCGGGGCAATCATACCATACCTCTTGTGTTTTTATTAACAATACGACCGGGAGTTACATCCCTGGAGGGGCCGCTCTGGAAGCTCTACGCCCTTCCACCGGGTGAGGGGCTGGGGAAACCCGGTTTCCCCAGATCCCTGCGTGCAGGCCGCGCCCGCCCCCATCCTCCTCATGGGTGAGGGGCTGGGGAAACCCGGTTTCCCCAGCCCCCTGCTCCAGGAAAGGTGCTTCCTGGGTAACTGTTCACACCTGGGGTAACCCACGCGCCTGCGAGCGAGGGCGGGACGCCCTCGTCGCGTCTCCGCGGGCAAGATGGTCATTGAGAAATTCATCCGCTATGCCGGGCTGGCCGTGGGGCTGAAGCCCTCGGCTACGGAATGCGAAGCCCGCCTGCGCGGGCTAGAGCGGATTATTATTCAAAGACCACGAAAGCTCCCGGCCACAGGACGGCGAGCGGTGCCCCGCGCTTCGGCCAGAAGGGAGAGGCCGCGAGAGCTACGCGCTCCCACAACGAGTCTTCGCATCCCCTGGGTATCCGGACAGGCTGCCATAGTGTTGCGGAACGTGGACATATTAATGTTTTTACAGTGAGAGAGCAGCCCCGACTTCATCAGGGTCTCACCTCCCTCCAATAGCATCCGAATGCCGCTACCATCGTCGGTCAGACAGACACACAGAGAAACCGGACAGTGGAATGCCATTTCAGCCGTCCATGCGGCTCCGCCGCACACCACCGGATGAAAAAGGTTGTTCCTGGGAGGGCGCAGCCCTTCCAGACCCTCCCGTGGTCCGGGGCCCGGGTGCGCGGGCCTTCGGCCCGCAGCCGCAATGGGATAAAAGAGTTCTCCTGGGAGGGCCGCGCCCTCCCAGACCCTCCCGCGGTGGGTATTTTTCACCTCAGATTGCAAATTTTGGATTGTAGATTGCCGCAATGGCGTCGCAATACGCTCTGGCCGGCGCGCGCATGCGGTTTGTTCCACGCCAATTGGCAGTAAAAGGGAGGGCCATCAAACATGTCATCGTCTGCTGTTCGATTATTCACCCGCATGGCACTGATCATCGGCCTGGCGCTGGGGATTGTCGGCAAT
>DAOTYR010000124.1:0-5044 GCA_034434655.1 Chloroflexaceae bacterium | reverse complement strand
TCCAGGCTGCCGGCCCAGTGAGCCACGTAGGCCCGCGCGTCGGACCAGACCGGGACGTGCTGGTTGATCTCCAGCACGCCCAGCACCACGTCCTGGTTGGTCGTGTGAGTCCCCAGCCAGCGCAGCGCGGCTACCTCGTCCTGGCTCAGGAAGTAGGGCTGGCTGTAGCGCGCGAGGTCATAGAAGCGCCAGCAGAAGATATAGATATTGGTCACCACACACAGCCCCAGGATGGCCGCCAGAGCGGGCCGGGCCAGGCCCGGCCCGCGGATCCGCAGCCACGGCCAGACGACCTGCTGGATGGCCCGCGCGGCGAGCGCGGCGATCGGCACCTGCCAGCCCAGGAGCAGGTGGATCTGGAAGCTGAGCGGCAGATAGGCCAGCACGAAGTGGGCGAGGAACCAGACCGCCACCAGCAGCTCGGCATCGTTGCGGCTGCGCAGCATGCGTGGACGGAAGGCGAGCAAAGCCAGCAGCAGCGGCAGACCCATCAGGATCGGCAGATGCAGCGGGCCGGGTGTCCACGCTCCAGCATTGTCGAACTGGGCAAGCTTGCCGCCCCAGGTGGCGTCCGTCAGCACCAGGTACGAAAGATAGGCGGCGGGCGGGAGGGCGCAGGCCGAGATGATCAGGCCGGCCTTGAACAGGAAAGCCGGAAAACGGCGATCACGCCACCAGATCAAGAGCCACCACAGGCCAAGCACGACCCCGACGGTCAGCAGGTCGTAGGCATGCTGCAGACCGATTAGCGCCCCTACTATCCCGGCCAGCGCGGCGTAGCGCAGTTGCCGGCGCTGCTGGGCGTAGAGCGTAAGACCAATCAGGGCAATAATCAGCCCCAGGGCCACGCCGAAGTGGGGAAAGGCCAGGGCGATGAAGAAGCTATTTGGCTCAGCGGTGTAGATGTCGAAGGGGAAGGGAGCCTCGGGCAGGCCCTGCGCATACTTGACGATAATCCAGATAAGGCCAAGTCCTCCGCCAAAGGCGAACAAGACGAACGCCAGGCGTTGCTGAAGCTGGTCTGCCACAGCGATGCGGAAAAACGCATACGCGCTCGCCAGAAACAGGATGGTGGCGAAGATGCGCAGTATGCCAAACACCGCACCGAACTCCAGGCCCAGCAGCGCGCCCGCGCGACCGGCGCTCCACCAGAGCAAGTGGAAGAGTGCCGGCTCGTTCGGTTCGGGCGTAAGCCGGTTGGCCGCCAGGTGCTGGTGGCTGAGATCGCGCATCCAGGCGAAGTACTGGTTATGATCGGGGATGTTCACCATCACGCCCGTAAAATAACGCTCTGGCGGCGTTGTGGTGTAGGCAAAGATGAAGGGCAGGCTGGTCAGCATCAAGACGACCGTCATAACCACCGCCCAGAAGCGCCAGCCAGAACCTGCCCCAAGTCTTGTTACGGCCTGGGCTTGCTCTGCGACCGTCGTCCGGTCTGGCACAGATGGATGAACCGACATACTTCAGACCTCCCGCGCGGGCGCTTCTGAGGTGGAGACGCTTTGCTGATCGGCCATTTGCCTGACCACAACCAGCAATCCGAGAAAGATCCAGCTATACACTGCATAGCGGAAACCGACGATCCCCTGATTGTAGACAAAGGGCAAGATCCAGTCGCCAAACACCATCGAGAGCAGGGCAGCGGCCCAGCCGGCGGTGGCGACAATGGCGACGGTGCGCAACAAGCCGGGCGGCGCAATCTGCACCGTGCGCCAGCCATACCAGAGGCTGGCGCCCATGAACCAGAGCCACAGGCCGAAGCCAACCACTCCGAATTGGGCCAGAATGTCAAAGTAGTTATTATGGGTCGAGCGCGCATCCCAGGGGAAGTAGGTCATATTGTAGGGTGCGTAGCCCGCCGGTCCGGTGCCGAAGAGCCAGTGCTCGCGCACAATTCCCAGGTTCCGCTCCCAGATCTCTAATCGTCCGCTGCTGCCTTCTTCAATGTTATCTGCGGTTACTTTCTCCAGATAGTCCCGGCCTGGACCGATGACGGCGTAGGGGATGACGATGATCAAGAGAATTACGAAGAGCTTGCGTGAGTGCAGGAAGATCAGCGCGAACAACCCTGCCAGGGTTGGGAGCCAGCCGGAGACCCAGAGCGAGTTTTTGATCACAACTAGATGCAGGTGCCAGCCCAGGAGCGCAGCGCCTAGAAGTCTTCCGTGCCATGGTGTATGAGGATAGACAATCACCAGCCCGGCCAGGGGCATAACAAACCACAAGCCCCAGAGACCCTGATCGCTCAGGAACGCCTGTTTAATCGCGAAGACCTGGCTAATGGTCATCAAAGTGCCGGCGACGATGAAGGACCACAGGTAAAACCAGATCTTCCAGTGGCGGTCGATGAATCGCCCCACTATGAACGGCGTCCACATCAGGGCCAGTAGCGATAGTAATGAGGCGGTCTGAGTTATGCGGAAGTTGCCCATGACTCGCCAGTTCAAGATCGGGTCGGCCCATAGTATGCCCCAGGGCATAGAAAAGATGCAGACCGCCATGAACGCCAGCAATATCCGGTTGAACGGTGTGGGTATTACCTCCCATCTGCGCCGGATCAGCATGCTGACCAGCCACATGCCGCCAAGCCCGAGCGTGATGACCATGCTGATCGGCATTTCGCTGGCATTGCCCACCGGTATGTTGGCCATGCGCAGCACGAGCGCCGTCAGGGGCAGGATCAGGACAAGGGTCGCGAAGTAGCGCGAGGCGAAGCTGATGGCGATCGGCAGCAGCGGGAGCAACAGGAGCATGAACCCCAGACGCGCGTTCCCGCGTGCCAGGATCATCCCGATCAGAACGCTGTAGGCGAGCGCGACGCCTATCATTGCGATGGCGAGCAACCGGCGGGGAAGCGCCGGTAGCGCTTCGGGATGTTCAAGGTGGTCAAGCCAGCGGAGCATGTTCGTACCTGTGGGCTCTGTTTTTCGGTATAAGCTGCGCTGTTGCGACGCGGCTGTTCGGGGGGCGCGGAGATCGCTGCCCGCCACTCAGCAGGCGGACGTGCCTTACCCGATCGGACGCTCCACGATCGCGCCCCCACGCGGCTTGATCTGCGCGTAGGCTGCCAGAGTCTCACGCGCGCAGCGTTTCCAGGAGAACATGCTTGCGCGTCGCTGGCCCGCTGCCCGTAGCTTCTGCGCCAGTTGCTTGTCGCTGAGGACCCGCAGCATCATCGCCGCAAGTTCTTGATAATCGTCAGCGTCACAGAGCAGCCCGGCATCGCCGACAATCTCGGGAAGAGAAGAGTTGTTCGCCGCGACCACCGGCGCGCCGCAGGCCATCGCCTCGAGCAGGGGCAGTCCGAAGCCCTCGTGACGTGAGGGGAAGGCAAACAGGCTGGCCCCGGCATAGAGCGCCGCCAGTTCGCCGTCACTGACACGCTTGAGGAATACGGTCTGCCCGGCTATGCCCAGTTCGTGGGCGAGGTGGGCGATTGCCCCGGCCAGGTGCTGGTGGGTCCAGACAATCGCGAGCTGGTGGTGCGCGCGTTGTTCCGCAGGGAGCAGGGCGTAGGCGCGCAGCAGGGTTTCCAGGTTTTTGCGCGGATCGGCCGAGCCGATGCCGAGCACGTAGGAGCCGGCAAGGCCGAGACGCGCGCGGGTCGCTGCCGCGCTGACCGGATCGAGCGGCTGTTCAAAGACCGGTTTCGCCGCCTCGTGAGTGACGATGACCCGCTCGGCAGGCAGGCCGAATGCGGCAATGATGTCCGCCCTGGCCGCATAGGAGACGGTAATCACCGTTGCCGCGCGCCGCACTGCCATGGCCGGCACGATCCGGTAGTAGTGATCCATCAGTGAGCGGCGGTTGAGCATTGCACGGCCAGCGCTCGCTGTTCCGCGACCCCGCCAGATCATGTCGTGGATGGTCACGACCAGGGGACAGGTCACCAGCAATGGCGCTGTCAGACAGGGGGCATGCAGGAGGTCGAGCCGATCGCGAAGGGCAGCCAGCCCCAGGCCGACCTGTTCACGCCAGGGCATGCCGATAAGTCGCAGGTGACCGTCAATGACACGCACGCTTACGTTTGCCTGCCAGGGGATGCGATCCCCTGGCGCGGGTGGTCGATCAAGGTACAGGACATACTCATTATCGCGATCGACGTCGGCCAGGGCCGCGATCAGTTCTTCACTGTAGGTTTTGAACCCACCGGGTTGGGGGTGGGTCAGGAACCGCGCATCAATACCGATTCTCATCGCACTACCTCGGGCGCCACAGGTTGGCGCAACTGGCGCTCAATGGCTGCCAGCATCAGGCCACTGTCGCGCGTGATCGTCCGTCCGGCGCCCTGGCGCCCCGGCAAGGTTGCGACGAGCGCCCCGGCTGCTGCTCTGGTAAGAAAGATAGTCAGGAGGCCCATCCCAAGCACATAGGTGCGTAGCGGCCCGTAGTGTTTGCCAAAGAAGCGCAGCTTACTGCGGTAGAGTTCGGCCTTCATGCGCGTGCTGACCATGCGGCTACTCTGTCCTCCCAGATGTACCACTCTGGCCTCTGGCAGGTAGCAGACCTCCCAGCCGGCCCGCCGGGCGCGGAAGCACCAGTCGGCCTCCTCGGTGTACATAAAGTAGCGCTCGTCGAGCAGACCGAACTGTTCGATGGCTGTGCGTCTAATCGCAAAACAGGCCCCGCCGATCCAGTCCACCCGATAGGCCGTGCTCCCGTCACTGGTGGTAAAACGCTGGCGGCGGCGCAGGTTGCGCCCAGTCAACTCCGAAGCGAGGGTCGGAAAACTGGCGTAGGAGCGTTGCACGCTTCCGTCTCCATTGAGCAGCTCTGGCCCGACGATCCCGACGCGGGGATGTCGATCGAGGAAATGTACCAGAGCGCTAAGCGAACCGCCTGCGGGAAGCGTGTCGCTGTTGAGCAGCAGCACGTGGCGGCTGTCGCTGGCGCGGATGGCCTGGTTGTTGGCGGCCGCGAAGCCCTTGTTCTCGCGGTTGGCGATGATCCGCACCTCGGGGTAATGGGTCTGGACAGCCGCGACACTGCCGTCGCTGGAGCCGTTGTCCACCACCCAGGTCTCGGCGCTGATGCCGGCCGTCGC
>DAOTYR010000123.1:0-4393 GCA_034434655.1 Chloroflexaceae bacterium | reverse complement strand
GTTCGGGCAACTGGTCGAGGCGCAGTACCTCGCGGTGGGCCAGCAGGTCTTTTCCAGGGATCGCCGGGTCGTGGCGACGGTCAAGGCCGACGCGCACCTCTTGTGGGGCGACACCTCCGGCTCGATCCACCAGATCGCCGCGCTGGCGCAGAACAAGCCGGCCTTCAATGGCTGGGAGTTCTGGTACTGCGAGGATGCGGCAGGCAACCTGGTCAGTATTGATGCGCTGCGCGAGCGCTATCGGATGGAGCATGACCCGGAACAGGTCGGACCACCCACCATCGCGCCTGCCTGAGGCTTCTTCACGGGTACGTGGTCACCGTTCTCCTGGGAGCGCGGGCAGCTTGCCCGCGGAGACGCGACAAGGGTGGGACGCCCGCGCTCCCCGGTTCACGGACACAGGCGTCCATGCGGCTCCGCCGCACACGAACAGGGTGAACATAGGTTCTTCTTGGGAGGGCGAAGCCCTCCCAAACCCTCCCGCGGGCGGAGGGATGGGGAAACCTGGTTTCCCCATACCCCTGCTTGAAGGCTCTCCCGCGGGCAGGGGCGTGGGGAAACCTGGTTTCCCCACACCCCTGCTCCAGCAGCCTATGTTCACGTCAGGCGCATGAACAACCCCCGTCTCTGGCCCTGGTTGATCGGCATGGCGACGCTGGCGGCCCTGCTAGGCGCGGCGGGCCTGAGCTTGGCGCTGGCGTGGGAGTTGCGCCTCGGGCTGGAGCAGGAGGCCCCCTTCCGCGCCGCGCTGTGCATGGGTTGCACCATGGTCGGCGCCCTGGGCGGCGCGGCAGGGTTGCTGGTCGTGCTCACGCGCCGCTTTATCAACGGGCGCGGGCCGCAGCGGGTGGTCCTGGTCAGCGGTCTGGCCCTGTTGATGGGCCTGGCCCCGCTGGTGATGATGATGGTGGTCTATTTGCTGGTCTCGGGGCGCGGGCCATAGAAGATAGAGTGAAACCCGGTTTCCCCACCCCCTGCGGGAGATAGGCTTTTCCTGGCAGGGCGTCGCCTTCCCCATGGGGAAGGTCGATGGGGAAACCCGATGTCCCCACCCCCCCGCGGGCGTCGCCCTCCCAACCCTCCCGTGCAGAGCCTCAGGTTAGTTCCTCGGCCATATCAATGGCCCGCAGGAGCGCCGCGGCCTTGTTGCAACTCTCCTGGTACTCGGCCTCGGGGTCGCTGTCGGCCACGACGCCGCCGCCGGCCTGCATGTAGGCGACGCCGTTCTGGATGACCAGGGTGCGCAGGGCGATGCAGGTGTCGAGGTCGCCGTTGAAGCCGACGTGGCCCACACAGCCGGCGTAGACGCCGCGGCGCGCGCCTTCGAGTTCGGCGATAATCTCCATGGCGCGGATCTTGGGCGCGCCGCTCACCGTGCCCGCCGGGAAGCAGGCCCGCAACGCGTCGAGGGCGGTCATGTCGCTCCGCAGGCGCCCGGTGACGTGGCTCACCAGGTGCATCACGTGGCTGTACTTCTCGACGATCATGAAGGTGGGGACGCGCACCGTGCCCGGTTCGCTCACCCGCCCGATATCGTTGCGCCCCAGGTCCACCAGCATCAGATGCTCGGCGCGCTCCTTCTCGTCGTTCAGCAACTCCTCGGCCAGAGCGGCGTCTTCGGCCATGTCGCGCCCGCGCCGGCGCGTGCCGGCGATGGGGTGGGTCTGCACCTCGCCCTCCTGCACGCGCACCAGCAACTCAGGCGAGGCGCCCACCAGGTCGCCCTCCCCGGTGCGCAACAGAAACATGTACGGCGAAGGGTTGATCGTGCGCAGGGCGCGGTAGATCGTCACCGGGTCGGCGCTGGTGGGGCGGGTAAAGCGTTGCGAGGGCACCACCTGGAAGATGTCGCCGGCGAGGATGTACTCCTTGGCCCGCAGCACATTGGCGTGGTACTGCTCGCGGGTGACGTTGGAGACGGGCGCGGGCCGCGCGCGCGGCGCCTCCATCGGCGAATGCGGCTCGTAGTTGCGCGGCTCCAGTTCGCGGGCCCCCAGGCGCGCAGCCGGCGGCACGGGTTGCCGCAGGTGGGCCACCAGGGCCTCGATCCGCGCCGTGGCGCGGCGGTACTCCGCCTCCAGGTCCTCCGCGTCCAGATGCACGTGCGAGAGCACCTTGAGTTTGTGGCGCAGATGGTCGAACATCAGCAGGGTGTCCACGAACATCCAGAAGCCCTCGGGCATCTGGTACTCGCAGGGTTCGGGCACGGGCAGCCGCTCGAAGTAGCTCACCGTCTCATAGCCCAGGTAGCCCACCGCCCCGCCGACAAAGCGCGGCAGGTCGGGCAGGCGCACGGGCCGGTAGGCGCTGAGGTAACTGCCCAGCACCACCAGGGGATCGCTGTAGTTGAGGGTCTGTTTGTAGCCCCCCTGCACGGCCTGGGCCACGCCCCGGTCGAGGCGCAGGGTCAGATAGGGGTCGCTGCCGATGAAGGAGTAGCGGGCGATGTGCTGCCCGCCCTCCACGCTCTCCAGCAGGAAGCTATGGGCGCCCTGCGCTACCTTCAGGTAGGCCGAGACGGGCGTCTCCAGGTCGGCCAGGATTTCGCGGTAGATCGGGCAGAGGTTGCCCTGACCGCGCAGGGCGCGCACCTCTTCGAGGGTCGGGGTGTACATAGGTGTGGCTTTCCAGCGTCGGCCGCCATCAACGGAAGTACGTCAGGCCCATGGCCTGCTCGACCATCTGGATGGTCTCGCGGGCCACGGCGCGGGTGCGTTCGTTGCCGGCGGCAATGATCTCGTCCACCAGGCGCGGGTTGGCCTCGTAGTGGGCGCGGCGCTCGCGGATGGGCCCCAGGAAGTTCTCCAGGGCCAGAAAGAGCTTGCGTTTCACCTCCACGTCGCCCACGCGGCCCTGGCGGTAACGCTCCTTCAGGTCGTTGACCTCTTCCACATTGGGGTTGAAGGCGTCGTGATAGGCGAACACGGGGTTGCCTTCCACCCGCCCGGGGATGTCGGCGCGGATGCGGTTGGGGTCGGTGTACATCCCGCGCACCTTCTGCTCGACGGTCTTCGTGTCGTCGGAGAGGAAGATCGCATTGCCGGCGCTCTTGCTCATCTTGCCCTGGCCATCGGTGCCGGGGAGGGTGCCGACCTCGGGCACCAGGGCCTCCGGCTCGGGGAAGACCTCGCCGTAAAGGTAGTTGAAGCGGCGGGCGATCTCGCGGGTGATCTCCACGTGGGCCTCGTTATCCTTGCCCACCGGCACCAGATGCGCCCGCGGCATCAGAATGTCGCCGGCCTGCAACACCGGGTAGCCCAGCAGGCCGAAGGGCAGTTGTTCCTCGTCAATGTTGGCGTTGCGCGCCATGTCCTTGATGCTCGGCAGGCGCGTCAGGCGCGGCACCGTCACCAGCATCTCGAAGATCAGGTTGAGCTGGTAGATCTCCTTCACCGCTGATTGCACGTAAAAGGTAACCTTTTCTGGATCTATACCCACCGCAAGATGATCCAGCACCAGATCGCGGATGTTCTGGGGGATCTCAGCAATATCTGCGCGGGTGGGTTTAGTGGTCAAAACGTGCAGATCGGCGATGATAAAGAAGCACTCGTAGGTATCCTGCAAGGCCACCCGGTTCTGCAACGAGCCGACGTAGTGGCCCAGGTGCAGCTTGCCGGTGGGCCGATCTCCGGTCAGAATGCGTTGTTTCGCGGTCATCGAAGGTCCTTCCCTCCACGCTACGATTGCGGTTTCAGAGCCAGAGCGATGCCGTCCTGCAAGGTCGCTCGGGTTTCAATCGCCCCCAGATCGGCGCCGAGACCTACCAGAGTCCTGGCGACCTCCGCGCTGATCCCGGTCAGGATGACGCGCGCGCCGAGCAGGCGCGCGGCGCGGGCCGCCTGGATCAGCATACTGGCTACCAGGGTGTCAACGCTCGCAACGCCGGTAATGTTCATAATGACGATACTGGCATTGGGCGCGGCGACACCTTCGAGCAACGTCTCGATACATGGTATACTGCGCCCGCATTGCGCACCAGCCGTCCATGCGGCTCCGCCGCACACGAACAGGATGAACCTAGGTTCTTCTTGGGAGGGCTGCGCCCTCCCAAACCCTCCCGCGGGCAGGGGCGTGGGGAAACCTGGTTTCCCCACACCCCTGCTCCAGCAGCCTCTGTTCACGCTAGTGCTGTTGGCCCGTGTCTGGAAAGGATGTCCTGTGCCGCGCCCGCGCCGTACCCTGCTGCCAGTTCTGCTGGCGGTGTTGCTGACCCTCGGATTTCCCCTCGTCCCCGTCCGCGCCCAGCGTGGCGCCTCCTTCGCCAGTGTCCGGCCCGTGGTGGAGCCGCTCACCCCGGTGGGGGTCACTGTGAACATGCAAGACTACAGCGGCCCCGCCACGCTGCTGGTCTTCGACCCGCGAGGTCGCTTCGCCGGCAGTTTTGCTCTCACGC
>DAOTYR010000122.1:0-18054 GCA_034434655.1 Chloroflexaceae bacterium | reverse complement strand
GCGAGGCGCTCCTGCTCCTTGCGGTTCACATCGGCCAGATAGGCATCGATAACCTCGCCGGCAGGTCCATAAGCGCGTTGCTCGCCGTGATCGAGCCAGACTGCCACATCGCAAAGCGAGCGCACCGCCTCCAGGGCATGCGAGACGAAGATGATCGTCTTGCCGGCGCGGCGGAAGTCGTAGATGCGCTCCATGCACTTGCGCTGAAAAGCCTCATCACCGACCGCCAGCACTTCGTCGGTAATCAGAATGTCGGGATCAACCGCCGTGGCCGCCGCAAAGGCCAGGCGGGTGTACATGCCTGACGAGTAATGTTTAATCTCGGTGTCAAGAAACTCGTCAATGTCGGCGAAGGCGATGATCTCCGGCAGCCGTTGCTCCATCTCGCGGCGGCTGAGACCCATCAGCGAACCATACAGGTACAGGTTCTCCCGCCCGCTCAAATCGGGATGGAACCCACTCCCAAGCTCGAGCAGGGCGGCGATCCGCCCGCGGGTCCGCACGTTGCCGCTGGTCGGTTCGAGAATGCGAGTGATCAGTTTGAGGGCTGTGCTCTTGCCGGCGCCGTTATGTCCCACCAGGCCCAGACTCTGGCCCTCTTTCACCTGGAAGCTTACATCCCGCAATGCCCAGAACTCAGTTCCGGGCGGGCGGCGGCGCAACAGACCGATCACCCGTTCCTGCACCGTTCGGCGCTCATCTTTGTGAAGCATGAAGCGCTTGGACACATTGCTGAACTCAATCACCGCCGACACGCTACAACTCCTCGCCAAAGCGTCGGCTGACGCGCTGGAAGACCCAGTACCCGAGGGTCAGGAAGAGCAAGGCGGTGACCGCCACGCGCAAGACGCTATCCAGGGCCGGCAAGCCCGGGGTAGGGATGAACCCTGTTGGAACCGGACTGCCGTAGAACACCTCGCGGTAGAACTCGATCAGCGAGGCCATGGGGTTGAGCCAGCGCACGAATCTTGCCGTCAAACCTTCGCCAAAGACCCCCAACGGATAGATTACCGGGGTCAAAAAAAACCAGATATTCACCAGAATGCCCACCAGATGGACCATGTCGCGAAAGAACACCGCCACGGCGCTTAACAGCAAGGCCATCCCGATCAGCATGGCGGTCTGGATGAGCACCAGTACCGGCGCATAGGCAAAGGTCCATGCGAAGTTGAGGCGTCCGATGCTGGTCAGTTGGACCAGGGCCATGACCAGGATCATCATCGGGAGCGAGAGGAGGTAGTTAAGCAGCGCCGAGCATACGCTGGCGAGCGGCAACACTTCACGCGGGAAGTAGACCTTCTTCAACAGCGCCGCGCTGTCAAGAATGCTCCGGGTGCCGCCGATCACCGCCTCGGCGGCATAATTCCAGGGCAGCAGCGCAACAATCAAGAAGACAGGAAACTGCGCAATGCCCGCCGGCAAGAGCACACTGAAGACGACGACATAGACCAGCATCATCCCCAGGGGGGCCAGTTGGGTCCAGAGGTATCCCAGGACACTGCCTTTGTAGCGCGCGCGCAGATCGCGGAGGACCAGGTTACGGATCAGTTCACGGTAGCTCCAGATCTCCACAGCCCTGGACATCAGATCGGCGCTGCGATCTACAGCCACCCCGGTGATGCCAAGGGCCAGCCCGAAGAGAGCCGCCAGGGCCAGGAGTTGGGGCACGTAGCGCGGCTCGGGCGCCGCGGGGAGGGCGGCGGCAACGCGATGGGCCGCCGAGGGCTGATCGGGGTCGAAGCGGGCCGCGTAGGTCACGAGGACGTAATCCAGGGCGGCCTGAATGGCCCGCAGACGGGCGATCTCGCGGTTGCGCTCGATCAGTTCGGCATGGGCCGCGGCATCGGCGCGGGCGCAGATCTGGAGGGCCTGCTCGCGCGCGGCGGTGCCCGCTGCCCCGCTCGTGCCGCACAGGGCGTCGAGGGTGGCATTGCGGGTATTGATCGCGAAGCGCCAGAGATCGTAGCGCGCCTCCAGGGCGCGGGCCAGGTCGCTGAGTTCTTCGCGGGGCAGGTCGGCGATCACCCGGGGAGTGGACACCGGCTCCAGGTCGCGCGACATCGGGAAGGCGTTCAGGCGCAGGATGTCGCGCAGGAGGGCATCGAAGGGGGTAGGGGCGGGGCGGCCTTCGGGTTGCAGGGCCAGCCAGAGTTCCCAGCCGAGCATGTTGCGCAGGATCTCGCGCCCGCCGGCGGCGCGCACGTGCCGCGCCAGGGCCTCGGCGCCGGCGTTGGCGAGCGCCTGGGCCTCGGCGGCGGTGGGACCGATCCCGCGCGCCTCGACCACGCCCGGCTCGCGCGGCGTGAAGACCACGCGGAAATCCGGGCGCCCGAAGCGCACATCGGCCCGCGCCAGCCGGTCCTGGCGCAGGGCCTCGGTGGCGTCGTTGATAGCGATGTCCAGGCCGCTGACGCCCGGGGTCACCAGTTCGTAGATCGGGCCGTAGCGCCGCAGGTCAAAGCGCGTCTCGGCGCGGGCGACGTAGGTCACCGGCTGCGAGAGCACTCGCGGCGCGGCGACGGCGAGGGCGCCGGTGACCGCCAGCAGCAGCCACAGCCACTGGTACAGTTTCAGGCCCAGCAGCGGCGCGCCGAGCAGGCCGAAGCTCGCGCGGAGGCGCGCCAGCCGTCCGGCGCCCTGTTCAACCGTTCTGGCCATACCGCGCCTCACGCTGATGACACACGCTTACGGCGCCAACCATATCTGTACCTCCGCTGTCTGGCCGGCGGGCAGATCGAAGGTGGCGAGCGCGGCGGCGGGCCACCACCCCCGGCCGTAGGGAAGCCGCCGCTCGTTGCGGACCAGTTCCTCGCCATTGACCATGACGCGCCGGGTGCCGGCGGGCATGCGCAGGCTCAGATCGACGAGATCGACGGCGCTCGGATTGGCGACGCGCACGGTGAGGACGCCTTCCTCGCCCGGCTGCGCGGCGACCGACTCAACCCTCACCGTTGCCAGGGCCGCCTGCCAGGCGGCGATCTCGCCGAGGGGCGCCACCCACAGCCGCCGGTCACGCGCCACGCGCTCCACCACCTGCTCCCAGGCCTGGATCTGCTCGGGGGACGTGACCTCCTCGGTGTGCGCCCAGAGGTCAATCGCGCCCCCGGCGGCGACGGCGCGTTCAATCTGGCGCAGGGCCAGGCTGACCCGCTCGGGGGTCAGGTAAAAGTCGGGACAGGCCAGGATGCGCCCCTCGCGGCCCGGCAGCCAGCGGCAGCGCGGCTCGAGCACCACGCCGTCGCCATCGGTCGGAAACAGATTGTACTGCATCTGGTTACTCAGCCGGGTAACGCTGCGGATGCCACCCTGCTCGAGCGCGTCCCAATTGGCGTCGCTCATGCCGGCGCTGCCGCTCCAGGGGAAGGCGAGCGAGGTGGCCGGGGGCACGCCCTGTTCGGCGGCCACCTGGTTCCAGGCTTGCAGGTCGGCCGCCCATGTGGCGGCGTCGGCCAGGCCGCCGTAGAGGTGGCTGAAGGTATGGCTCTGGATCTCGTGACCGGCCGCGCGCAGGGGCCGGATCAGGTCGCCGAAGTACCAGGCCGGATGGCTGCGGTAGGCGCCGAAGGGGTCATCGGCGAACCAGGGCGTGCGCGTCCAGCGATCGGTGATCCAGCCGTTCGCCGGGCTGGCCCAGGCAAACACCGGGTCGCCTATGAAGCGACGGCGCTCGAGGTTGCCGAGGAGGAAGTTATAGCCAGTCGCGTAGTAGGTGGCGCGCACCCCATGGGGCCGGAAGAGGCGCAGCGTGGTGGTAATGCCCTCGCGCATCCGCAGCCCGCGCGCCTCGGGGTCCTTATCATAGTTTGGGTCGCCGACCGAGCGTGAGTGGATCAGGCCGCCCATGGCGGTTTCCCAGTCGAAAGTGAAGGCCACGGCGGCCTGGCGCCCCAGGGGCCAGGGGGCCACGCGAGGCGGATCGGCGACAATGGCGGGCGCGGGCGCGGCCAGGCCGGCCAGGGCGCCGCCACCCCGGCGCGCGTGCATGGCATCCAGATAGATCCGGTCGTCCGAGGCCGGTTCGATGCGCACCACCAGGGAGCGCGTCGCCGGCGGCGCGACGAAACTGCCGTGCAGCCGCGACCAGTCGCGGGGCGGGGCCTCGGGCGTCCAGAGGGTCACCGGCTGCCACAGGGTCGCCGCCTCGCTCAGAGTGGCCCCGGAGGCGTCGCGCCAGCTAAAGACCAGGCGGGCGCGAGTGGGGGAACGCTGCGCGGAGTCGGTGAGGGTAAAGCCGGTGAAGCAGTAGCGCGCGCCGGGCCGCGCCGGGATCGGCGGAGTTTGCGCAGCATTGGCGATACCGAGCAACTGTAGCGCCCGCCCGTCGCCGTCGAGGTCAAAGCCCTGCCCATCAACCGCGGGGCCGCGCAGTTCCACGCCCCCGGCGCGGCGTTGCCAGCCGGCGGGCATCCCCGCGGCCTCGCCGGGGACAAGCCCGGGGTTGGGCAGCAATTCGGGGGCGACGAGGGGCACGAAGGCGCATGCGGCGACCCGTTGCTGGGCATAGAGCAGCGCGCCCAGGGCGCCAACCAGCAGACTGACCAGTGTCGCGCCGAGAAGCAGTCGTCGTGAAACCATCGCATCCGGGGCCATCGGTGCGCAGGGGCACGGACAGCCATGGGCCGTTCGCCTAAACGCCTGATTGTAGCATGGATCGGCGCGCAGATGGACGAGACCCGGCTAACGTGAACATGGGGGAACCAGGTTCCCCCATCCCCCCGCCCGCAGAGGGTGTGGGCGGGCGCCGCTTGCAAGCAGGGGGATGGGGGAACCAGGTTTCCCCATCCCCCCGCCCACAGAGGGTTCAGGCGGGCGCCGCCCGCGCGCAGGGGGGTGGGAAACCCTGTTTCCCCATGCTATCCAGCAGGAGGGTTCAGGTGGGCGCAGCCCTCCCAGAACCTCTGTTCCTCCGGGTGGCGCGCGGCGAAGCCGCCCCGTGTCTACCGCAAATAGCGTGTCGCCAGCACCAGCGTGGCGATCCCGATGACGATCAGCGGCGACATGCGGCGCAGCCACACCAGAACGGGATCGGCCTGCACAAACTGTTCGGCTTCGGGGAAGTGGCGCGCCAGATGCAGTAACCCCAGGGCGATAATCGCCAGGGTCAACATCAGACTGCCGGTGAGCAGCCAGGCGAAGCACAGCAACGCCGAGGTGCCGATAATCGCCCAGTAGGCCAGGGCATTGCTCTCCGGCGGCTTGTTCGATTGTGGCTCGTCGGTCATATCATATATACCGAGGTAAAGCGTTAGTCGTCGCACGACCGCCCCTGGCATGGAGGGGCGCGGAGGGCATGGCCCTCCTGACACAGAGACCGCCCGGAAGGGCAGCACCCGGCCAGGTGCTGCATGCTTCTTCAGCCCTCCATGCGGCTCGCGCCGCAATGAAACTGTTGTTCTTGGGAGGGTGCTGCCCTCCCAAACCCTCCCGCGGGTGGGGGACCGGGGAAACCCGATTTCCCCGGCCCCCTGCGTGAGGGCGCAGCCCTCCCAAACCCTCCCGCGGGCGGGAGAATGGGGAAACCCGGTTTCCCTGGCCCCCTGCGTGAGGGCGCAGCCCTCCCAAACCCTCCCGCGGGCGGGAGAATGGGGAAACCCGGTTTCCCCACACCCCTCTTCGAGAGCCTATGTTCACGTTAGTATACCCCGAACGGTTACACCATGGGTGCAGGATGTCGCTGCGCGGGGCGTGGAACGGACAACCGGGCCGGGGCATGGGGCAACCCGGATGCTCCATGCTCCGGCCCGCGGTTTCGAGACGGAACAGGCAGGGGCGAGCGGCCGATCACTCCTGCCCAACCCGGGCTACCGCGCCCGTTCCAGAGCCAGGTGGGCCTCGTGGAGCATTAGCTCGGTGGTGGCCCAGCCCACGCAGCCATCGGTGACGGAGACGCCGTAGCGCAACTTCGACCGATCGGCGAGGAATGGCTGCTTGCCCTCTTCCAGGTTGCTCTCGACCATCATCCCGACAATCGGGGTTGGGCCGTGGATCACCTGCTCGACGACATTGTGCCAGACCGTCTCCTGGCGCCGGTAGTCGCCGCCGGCGTTGGCGTGGCTGCAATCAATCATCACGGCGGGTTGGAGGGAGGCCTCGCGCATCAGCCGGGCGGCCCGCACGACGTATTCGGGGTAGTAATTGGGCCCGTGGCGCCCCCCGCGCAGGATGACGAAGCCATCGGGGTTGCCGGTGGTCTTCACCACCGCGCTGCGCCCGCGGTCGTCGATGCCCAGGAAGCTATGGGGCACGGCGGCGGAGACGCAGGCATTGACGGCCGCCTCGATCCCGCCGTCAGTGCCGTTCTTGAAGCCCACCGGCATCGAGACGCCGCTGGCCAGCGCCCGGTGGGTCTGAGCCTCGCTGGTGCGCGCGCCGATGGTGGCCATACTGATCTGGTCGTCCAGGTACTGGGGGCTGATCGGGTCGAGCATCTCCGTAGCCACTGGCAGACCGAGTTCGTTGATCTCCATGAGCAACCGGCGGGCAATGCTCAGCCCGGATTGCATGTCAAACGAGCCATCGAGGTGCGGATCATTGATCAGGCCGCGCCAACCCACGGTCGTGCGGGGCTTCTCCAGGTAGGTGCGCATAATCAGCACCAGCTGGCTGCTGAGATCCTCCTGGAGGCGGCGCAGGCGCCGGGCGTACTCCAGGGCCGCCTCGGGATCGTGAATGGAGCACGGGCCGATCACCACCAGCAGCCGCCGGTCCTCGCCACGCAGCACGCGCCGGATCGCCTCGCGGGCGGTGGTCACGGTGCGGGCCGCGGTTGGGCTGAGGGGCAGGCGCTGTTTCAACTCCAGCGGCGATTGAAGCGGGGTCAGTTCGCGCACGTGCAGGTTCTCAACCTGCCTGGAAAGATCGGGGTTGTTCTTCATACCTCTGTTGCCTCTTATATTCGCCCGCGTGCCGTGGGGCTAACGTGAACATGGGGGAACCAGGTTCCCCCATCCCCCCGCCCGCAGGAGGGTCTGGGAGGGCTGCGCCCTCACGCAGGGGGATGGGGAACCCGGATTTCCCCCCGCCCCCGGGAAGGTGAGGGCTGCGCCCTCACGCAGGGGGATGGGAAAACCGGGTTTCCCCCCGCCCGCAGGAGGGTCTGGGAGGGCTGCGCCCTCACGCAGGGGGATGGGAAAACCGGGTTTCCCCATCCCCCGGCCCGGCGGGTAGAGCCTACCCCGGGCCGGCAATCAGCCCGCGGCTGGCCGCGTCGGCGGCCAGGGCAGCGGTGGTGGACGCCAGCACCATCGGCACATCGAGGCGCCGCGCTTCCGCGCTCAGGGCATACACCTCCTCCGCGCGGCGTTCGTGGCTCACATGGCGGATGTAGATGGCCACGACGCGCCCGCGGTAGGCGCGCGCGACCTCCAGGTAGATCTCCGGGTCGTGCTGGCCACTGTCGCCGATCAGCACCAGCGACAGATGCGGATAGGTCGTGGCGATGCGCCCGATGGCTTCCAGTTTATGCCGGCGATGGCCCTTCCGGACCAGCCGATCGCGGTCGAAGCCGTAGTCGGTGAGAAACAGCGGTCCCGCGGGCAAACCGTGGTAGGCCAGAAAATCCACCAGGAAGTCATACAGGTTCCAGGGACTGCTCGACACGTAGAAGATAGGGTTCTGGCGCTGGCCGTCCGGTCCGGCGACCAGCGCCCGGTAGAGCGCCGCCACGCCTTCGAAGGGCAGCCGTGTGCGGGCGTTGTGCAGAAAGGTCAGGGCGAGCATTTTGAGCGTATCGGTGGCATAGGTCTGCAGCACCGTATCGTCAATGTCGCTCACGATGGCGCAACGGGCACTCGGGGGTGGGACGAAGACCTCGCCAGCGCCGCGCGCGCCCAGGTCGGGCAGTTCCAGATCCACTACCTGCACAGGCGCGTCATTGAGGGGGCCGCCCGGTTGCAGGCTGAGGTGAAAGTAGCCCTCGGCGTCGGTGGCGGTTTCGACGACCACATCCTGGAAGGTGGCGCGCACGCGCACGTGGGGCAATTCGCGCGAGCCGAAGCGCCGCCAGTTGGCGCGCAAGTTGGCCCAGCGCGAATCGGCGTCGTCCGGGGGCCTGATGCCGCGGTCCTCGAGCACGCGCCCGCTGAGATACAGCGCGGCGGGCGTGCCCATGCCGCGATAGGGAACGATCAGCGCGGAGCTGGCGCGCCGTCCGGGGCGGCGCAGCCGGTCGATCAACGTTTCCGCGTCCAGGGTGGCGCGGCTGAGGAAGCGTTGCAGAGGCATCAGGGCAGCCTGTTGTTTTCGCGGGGCAAGGGTGGGCGCAGCAGGGGGCGCATCGGCCACGGTCTCCCGTCCGTCGGCAAGAAAGGCGCGCACGGCCTGCTCGAAGGCGCGGGGGCGTTCGTCCATAGGATTATGCAAGGCGCCGGGGATCTCCACGAAGCGCGCGTGGGGGATGCGCCGGGCCAGACGGCGTGAGTGCTCGCGGGGCACCAGGGCGTCAAACTGTCCGCTGACCACCAGGGTAGGTATGTGGATACGGGCGAGCCGGCGCCCGGCGCGGGCGCGGAAGAGGGCGCGGTAGGTCCGGTACAGGGCATCGGGGTCGGAGCGGGCCATGTAGGCGCCGCGTCGCAGCCATGGCCGCACCCAGCCGCCGCGGTGATTGTCGGGCACCCGCGCGCCGATGGGGCGAAGGATGCGCGCGACGAGCAGGACCAGGCGAAACACCGCCCATCCAGAGGCGGGGAGCAGATACGTCCGGGCGAACTTCGGCATCTGGTAGGCGTCTACCGCCGCGTCCACCAGGATGAGGCGGCGCACCAGGTCGGGCCGGCGCAACACCAGCGCAATGGCCACCGCGCCGCCCATCGAGTGGCCGATCAGGGCGATCTCGCGCAGATCCAGGCTGTCGCAGAACGCGCCAACCACGTCGGCCAGTTCGCGGATGCTGTCACGGCAGTGCAGCGGCGAATCCCCGTGGCCGGGAAGATCGAGCGCGTAACAGCGGTGGTCACGGCCCAGGCGGCGCAGCGTGTTCCACCACAACTCTTTGAACGCGCCCCAGCCGTGGAGCATCAGCACGACCGGACCGCGCTCGCCTGCCTGCAGGTAGGCGATGTCGAGCGTGGCATGATGCCGCTTCGCAATGCTTGCCCAGGCTGTTGCTTCCACACCCGATGGATTCATCGCCACAAATCTCGTTTCTTGTATTATACTTCACTATGTTGGTGGCGCCTCCGTAGCGCCACTGGTCGGGGAAGCATATTGCTGGAGGGGCGCAGCCCTCCCGGCCACTCTCGTTCAAGCATCTCGCCCTCCGGTAGCGCGCGGCGAAGCCGTCGTTTGAAATGCTTTTGCACAGGTCTTGCAAACCCCGGTCAAACCGTGTACACTAGGGAGGCGCCATGATCATGCAGCCAGGGTCGCGTGGTCGAACAGGAAGGGTGTTCCACGCGCCAGGGGTATGGGCAGTGCCTCCCGCGTCTCGAAAGGTTTATGTCCATGCCCCTTGACCTGATTTTTTGCCGCCAATGCGCGATCAGCCGGCCCACCTTTCTGGCGACGCTCAAGCGCCTCGCCGCCACGCACCCTCAGGATATCCGCCTGGTTGAACTCGACTGTATGGCTGCCTGCGACGATGTGCCGGCGGCGATGATCGAGACCGACTATTTCCCCAGGGTGAATCCTCGCGAGTTCGAGCGGGAAGTGTTGGAGCGCCTGCGCGCCATGCAGGGCGTGACGCGCGAGTAGCCCGCCTGCCAGGCGCGCGCGGGTTGCGCCGTCCACCATTGCGCGCGCGCCCGTTACCAGTATACCCCGCCACCGGCAAGCATGTCTCCCGAGCCGCACCGTGGCCAGAGGCGCCGATCAACGCCCGGGCCAGGGGCATAAAGGCCGCCGCCCGGCGCACATAGTCGCGGGCGGTGGGATTGGCCCGGATGGCCCGCGGGTCCACGATCCCCTGATTGTGCCAGGCCGCCAGCGTCTGCCAGGTGACCGGCGCGCCCTCCAGGGCCGCGCGATAGAGCCCCCGTTCCAGGTTGGCCGCCAGATAGGCTATCGCCAGATCATCACGGCTGATTTCGGCATTGATCGCTGCCAGCAGGTCAGCCGGGCGCGCATAGGCCGCCGGGTCGATCCCGCTGCCGACGACCCGCACCGGCACGTGGATGATCTGCCCGTTGGCCAGGGGCAATTCTTGCTTCAGGATCTCCAGGCCCACCGAGGGGCGCAGGTTGACCGGCCAGACGCTGAAGTTGCTGCCGGGCAGGCGCTGGTTGACCGCCTGTTGCAAGCGCTGGTACAGCGGGGTAAAGATCCGCAGCGGCGGAACGTCGTCCTCCAGCCAGCCGAAGTTCTCGTTGTAAATAATCAGCGCAATCACCACCGCGAAACTCTCGTCGTCCATGCCCGAAAGCGCGGGCCGGTTATGTCGCTGCGCCGCGGCGAGGATCAGCGGGCGCAGCCGTTCCAGACGCCGGGCCAGATCGGGGCGCACGAAGGGCTCGATGGTCGGTCCTGGCCGCACGAGGGGGTGCGCCTGCGCGCCGAAGCCTGCCAGGTCGGGCGGGGCGGGGGCCAGCTGCGGCGCTCCCGGCGCCGTAGCTGGCGCGAGGGGCGGATGCGCTGGGACGAGGAGCAGGCTCAGGAGCAGGCAAACACTGCACAGGGGTTGCCGGATCATGCTTCCTCATGGAATGGGGCGCCGGAGGAACCGGCGCCCCATCGCGCAGAGCTGGCGTAACGTTCCGTGCGGCTGCGCCGCACACCGACGGGATGACCATGAAGGTGCTTCCTGGGAGGGCGCAGCCCTCCCAAACCCTCCCGCGGGCGGGGGTGTGGGGAAACCGGGTTTCCCCACACCCCCGCTTCACTCGAGTCTACCACGATTTCGCCAACCCCGGGACACGCCAGGATTGTAGCCTGTCCATCGCGCTATTGAGCCATGCCCATGCGCGCGCGTCAGGCGAAACGCTTGACACCCGTCAACGTCGAATCGTATAATGCCCCTATGGACAGCGCCAGGTTTGAACAACTCGTCATCGAGGCCCTTGACAGCCTGCCCGATGCGTTCGCCGCCTATCTGGAGAACGTCGAGATCATCGTCGAGCGCCGGCCCACTCGCGAACAGCGCCGGATGCTGGGGTTGAAACCCTGGCAGTCGGTCTACGGGATGTACCACGGCGTTCCGCTCACCGAGCGGGCGAGTAACCTGCTGGTGTTGCCCGACACGATCATCATTTTTCAAGAACCGCTCGAACGCGACTTCCGCACCGCCGAGGCGCTGCGCGCCCAGGTGCGGCGCACCGTGCTGCACGAGATTGCCCACGTCTTCGGCATCAGCGATGATCGCCTGCGTGAGCTCGGGGCCTACTGAGTATGCGACGCCCGCCCGCCTTCGGCGCTCTCATCCTCGGCGCGTTGTACCTTGTCGCGCTGCTGGTCGCCGGCTTCCTGATCGCTGAAACCCTGCGCCTCGCCCGGCAGTTGCCCGAGGTGCAGGCCGCCGTAGCCGCCACCGTGCAGGTTGCCCCCACCAGCACCCCCGCGCCGCCGCTCCGCATCGTGCTGCCGACCCCCGTGCCGCCGACACCGGTTCCCACCGCCGCCGATCCCCCGTCCGGCCCCGTCAGTTACCATCCCAAGAGCGGGCGCTACATCGCGGTCTGGTTGCCGCCGCTCTTCGAGGGCGGGGCCCGCGAGTCGTTTTTCGCCAACGCCGACATTATTGACGATATCAGCCCTTTCTGGTACTCCAGCGACGCCAGCGGGCGGATCTACGGCGCGCGGAACGACGACCTGGTGCGCATCGCCCACGAGCATAACGTCCGCATCATTCCCTCGATCCACAATGTGACCGCGAACCCCAACGCCGTCGTCGCCGTCCTGCGTAATCCACAGCTCCGCGCGCGCCATGTGCAGAACATTCTCGATGAGGTGCTGGCCCGCGACTACGACGGGATCGATATTGATTACGAGGGCCTCGATCCGGCCCTGCGCGGGGATTTCTCGGCCTTCATCGCCGAACTGGCCGCCGCCCTGCACCGCCACGACCGCGTGCTGACCGTCGCGGTGCACGCCAAAGATAGCGACTGGGGCGGCCTGGGCGGCTTCCAGGATTGGGCCGAACTGGGGAAGCACGTTGATCAACTGCGCATCATGACCTACGATTACCACTGGCGCGGGAGCGGCCCCGGCCCGGTGGCCCCGGCGTACTGGATCGAAGCGGTTGCCGAGTACGCCCGCTCGGTGGTCGACCCCTCCAGGGTGCTGATCGGCGTGCACTTCTATGGCTATGACTGGCCGCCCGGCGGCCCGGCAACGGCCCGCCCCTGGAAGACCCTCGAAGAGATTATCGCCACCCAGGGCGTGACCGTGAACTTCCGCGAACGGGACGCCCGCGGTCGCGTCGGGGAGAGCACCTTTTCTTACCGCTCGCCCCAGGGTTGGCGCGAGGTCTGGTTCATGACCGAGGTTGGCCTGGCCGATAAGATTAAGACCGTCCAGACCCAGGATCTCGCCGGTATCGCTATCTGGCAACTCGGCTATGAGCAACCCGAGTACTGGCGCGCCATTCGCGCCAGCCTGGTCGAAGACGCTACCCTGGTGCAACGGGCGATCCATCCGCTGTTGCCGGACCATTAGCGGAAGGCGGGTTCCTGGGCGGGCCAGGCCCTGCCCGCCCTTCCCAACCGGGTTGTCCGGAGAGACGCTCAGACCTATGACCAGCAGCATCGAGCCGGCCATCAAAGCGAACATCGGCGAGGCCCAGGGCCTGTACCAGCGGGGCGTGGCCGCTGCCCGCAGCGGTCAGAAGCGCATCGCCGCCGGTTTGTTGACCCGTTCGCTGCAACTCGACCCGAGTTGCGAACTGGCCTGGCTCTGGCTCAGCGGGGTGCTTGACGACCCCGACGAGCAGGCTTTTTGCCTCGAAGCGGCCCTCAAGCTGAACCCGGATAACCAGCACGCCCGGCGCGGCTTACGGCTGCTGCGCGAACGCAAGGGCTACACCGGCGCGGCTCGCCCGGCGCCCGGGCTTGCCGAAGCCGCCGCGCCCTCCGCTCCTCTCGCCAACCAGCGCCGCGGGAGCGATCCAGCCTGGTGGATCGGCTGGCGCCACGCGCTCCGCGAGACGCGCCGGGCGCGGGTGTTGCTCTGGGCCTTTCCCATCGCCCTGCTGCTCGTTGCCCTGGCGCTGCACCAGAGCCTGGCGCTGACCATTGAACGCGCCTGGGCAACCCCGCCAGTCGCCAAGGAGGCTGCCTTCAACGTGGCCCTGACCAGACCCATTCCGGCCACGCCTACCATCGCGCCCATCCTCGAAGCCGAACCGCTCGCCGTCGTCGAGGGCCTGACGGTGAGCTATCTGGACGCCCTGGGGTCCGTGCGGGCCGACCTGCGCGCTGCTACCGCCGCTTACCGCGAGGCGACCAGCCGGCCCGGCGGGGCCTCGGTGGGGCACGTGGCCGCCACGCAGCGGCTGCGCGCCTCGGTCGAGGCGGCCATGGCCGCCATGGGCCAGTTGCGCCCGCCCGGCACGCTCCAGCAGGCCCACGAGGATTACCGCCGGGGCCTGGAGTTGCAACTCGCCGGCCTCGATGCGTTGCTGGAGTTCTACAGCGGCTACGATGTCGCCAATGCCAACCGCGCCGCCCAGCGCTTCCAGGAAGCCCGCGCCTACATCGAACGCGCCCAGGCCAGCCTCGCCGGTCAGGCTCGCCAACTCGCCGAAATGAGCCAGGTCGCGCCGCAGACGGCACGCTGACAGATGGGTGGAGGGGTGGAGATGACCGGCGGCAACGCTCGCCCTGGCGGTTCCTCTACGCCTCCGCCAGCCGACGCTGTGGAACGGGAGAGCCGGTGAGGCGCCGGAACTGCGCCCTGGGAGCGCGGGCGGGATTCGTATCCCGTAGCCGAGGGCTGATGGTCCTTGAGAAATTACTCCGCTAAACGTTGTCCCTCGGAGCGGGGTGTGGGGAAACCGGGTTTCCCCACACCCCCGCCCGCAGGAGGGTTTGGGAGGGCCTGGCCCTCTCTGGAAGCACCTTCGTGTTCATCCCGTCGGTATGCGGCGCAGCCGCATGAACAGTTCTCGCCCGCGCCGGCGGGCTTTGCCCTGTAGAGCCGAGGGCTTATGGTCTTTGAGCAATTCATTCGCTATGCCAGTCTAGCCGTCGGGCTAAAGCCCTCGGCTAGGGGATGCGAAGGCCGCCTGCGCGGCCTATACCGGATTATTTATTCAAAGACCATCAGCCCACAGCCGGCCCGGTAGACCGGATGAATTGCTCAATTCCGGGAGAAATGTGAATCCTTACCCGGAACACCCATAACGCGGAGCGCTACCCCTTCCCCAGGCGCCTCAGGCGCTCCCCCGCGGCCTGTAACGTCTCCAGACGCTTGGCGAAGCAGAAGCGCGCCAATAGCGGCGCCGAGGCCGGGTCGGCGTAGAAGGCCGAGGGAGGAATGGCCGCCACCCCCACCTCACGCGTGAGCCAGCGGCAGAAGTCGGCGTCGCTCCCAAACCCCGTCCCGCTGATGTCAACCATAATGAAGTAACTGCCCTCGGTTGGCAGCGTGGGCAGGCCGGCGCCGTCCAGGATGGCGCGCAACACCTGGTAGCGCCTGGCGTACTCGGCCCGGAACCGGGTGTAGTAGCCGTTGGTCAGGGCGCTTTCCAGGGCCGCAGCCGCGGCGACCTGCAACGGCGTGGCGGTGGCGAAGGTCACCCACTGGTGGGCCGAGCGCAGCGCCTGGGTGAGCCATGCCGGTCCCACGGCATAGCCGATCTTCCACCCGGTGACGCTGAAGGTCTTGCCGGTGGAGTTGATCGTCAGCGTGCGCTCCCACATGCCGGGCAAGGTGGCGATCGGCAGGTGCGTGGCGCCGTCGAAGACCAGTTGATCGTACACCTCGTCGGTGACCACCAGCGTGTCGTGTTCGAGGCACAGGGCGGCGATCAGTTCCAGTTCGGCGCGGCTGAAGACCTTGCCGGTCGGGTTGTGGGGCGTATTGAGCAGCAGCAGGCGCGCGCGGGGGCCGAAGGCGCCGCGCAGTTCGTCGGGGTCGAAGCGCCAGACGGGCGCGCCGGGCGCCGGGGGGTGCAGGCGCACCAGGCGCGGCACGCCCCCGGCCATGGTAATATCGGGCAGGTAGGCATCGTAGAACGGCTCGAAGACGATGACCTCATCGCCGGGATCGATCAGCGCCTGCATCGCCGCGAACAGGGCCTCGGTCGCGCCGCTGGTGACCGTCACCTCGTGGGCCGGGTCGAGTTCGCGCCAGCCCTGGGCGCGCCAGGTCGCGGCGATGGCCTCGCGCAACCGGGGAAGACCCTGGTAGGGGGCGTACTGGTTCATATCGGCGGCAATGGCCTCGGCGGCGGCTTGCTTCACCCAGGCCGGCCCCGCAAAGTCGGGGAACCCCTGGCCCAGGTTCACCGCCCCGCACTCGAGGGCCAGGGCGCTGATCTCGGCAAAAATCGAGGTGCCGAAGCCGCTGACGCGGGCGGCGGCGCGAACGTGGCTCATCGCAAGCTCTCCTGCGGCGCTGTTGCTACGGGCAAACCGGCGACCTGTATGGTACCACAAGGGTGAAGGTTGGAGGTTGGATTGGGCGCGGGCCCGGGGTTGGCCCGCGTGACCCGGAGTTGTGTCGTTCCGTCGTTTGACATGCTGCGGCAATACGTCCATGATCCTACCTGCCGCCGGGAAGGAGCCGGGGGACCCCGGTTGCCTCCCTCCGCCCGCGGGCGGGTTTAGGAGGGCGCAGCCCTCCCAGGAAGGATGTGCATCCCGTCAGGGTGCGGGGCGAGCCGCATGGATGGCTGCCGGAGGAGCGCGTTCGGCAGGATTTCGCCTTCCCGAGAACAGAGGAGAGGAGAAGGAGAGGAGCTATGTCAACCGAGCAAACGAACCGGTCCACGCTACTGGGCGACAACGAGTTCGACGGTTATAAAATGCTGATGGACGCGGCCAGGCAGCGCGAGCCGATCATCGTGGCGGTGGCCCATCCCTGTGATGACGCCTCGCTGACGGCCGCGGTAGATGCGGCGCGGGAGGGGTTGATCAAGCCGATCCTGGTCGGTCCGCAGGCGAAGATTCACGCCGTGGCCGAGCGCGAGGGGCTGGATCTGACGTCGTTCCCAATCGTGGACGCCGCCCATAGCCACGATGCGGCGGCCAGGGCCGTGGCCCTGGTGCGGGCCGGGGAGGCCGAGGCGCTGATGAAGGGCAGTCTCCACACCGATGAACTGCTGGCCGAGGTGGTCAACAGCGCCACCGGGCTGCGAACCGGGCGGCGCATCAGCCACTGCTTCGTAATGGACGTGCCCACCTATCCCAAGCCGCTGATCGTCACCGACGGGGCGGTGAATGTGGCCCCCGATCTGATGGCCAAGCGCGACATCGTGCAGAACGCCATCGACCTGGCCCTGGCCCTCAACATCCCCGAGCCGAAGGTCGCCATTCTGGCCGCGGTTGAAACGGTCAACCCGGCGATGCAGTCCACCATTGACGCCGCCGCGCTGTGCAAGATGGCCGACCGCGGGCAGATCACCGGCGGGATACTCGACGGTCCGCTGGCCTTCGACAACGCCATCAGCGTGGAGGCGGCCCGGGCCAAGGGCATCCGTTCCCCGGTGGCCGGGCAGGCCGATATTCTGGTGGTGCCCGATCTGGAAGCGGGCAACATCCTGGCCAAGCAACTGACGTTCCTCACCCGGGCCGAGGCGGCGGGGATCGTGCTCGGCGCGCGCGTGCCGATCATTCTCACCAGCCGCGCCGACAGCGTGCGCGCCCGCCTGGCCTCCTGCGCCCTCGCCGTGCTGCTCGTCCACGCCCGCAAGAGCGCCCAGACCGCCGCGGCGGCGTAAGCGAGAGGAGACGCTACGTGACCAGAGCGATACTCGTGCTGAACGCCGGTTCTTCGAGCATCAAGTTCACGGTGTACGATTACGACGGCGATGCGGCCGGTTTCTCGCTGCGCTTCAAGGGGCAGATCGAAGGCATCGGCACGCAGCCCCGCTTCAAGGTCGAGGACCAGACCGGGGCGACGGTGCATGAAGACGCATGGGCAGTGCGCCCGGCGGGGCGCGGGCACGCCTATGCCCTGGAACGGCTGGCAGCGTACCTTGACCCGCAGTTGCCCGAGGAAGGTCTGCTGGGCATTGGCCACCGCGTGGTGCACGGCGGCCCGCGCTACAGCGCCCCGGTGGTGGTTGACGAGGCCATCCTGGCGACCCTCGAGACCTTCGTGCCGCTGGCGCCGCTGCATCAGCCCGCCAACCTGGCCGGGATCAGCGCGACGATGGAGTTTCTGCCCGGCGTGCCCAACGTGGCCTGTTTCGATACGGCCTTCCATCGCACCCACGCGCCGGTGGTGGAACGCTTCGCCCTTCCCGAGGAGTTCTACGCCGAGGGGGTGCGGCGCTACGGCTTTCACGGCCTGTCCTACGAGTACATCGCCCAGGCCCTCCGCGACGTCGCCCCGGAGATCGCCGACGGTCGTGTTATCGTGGCCCACCTGGGCAACGGCGCCAGCATGTGCGCCATGCGCCAGGGCCGCAGCGTGGAGAGCACCATGGGCTTCACGGCCCTCGACGGGTTGCCGATGGGCACCCGCTGCGGGCAGATCGATCCGGGTGTGTTGCTCTACCTGATGCAAGAAAAGGGCATGGGCGCGAGGCAGATCGAGGATCTGCTCTACAAGCGCTCCGGTCTCCTCGGTCTATCCGGGATCAGCAACGACATGCGCACCCTCCTGGCCAGCAGCGACCCGCGCGCCGCGCTGGCGATCGACTACTTTGTCTACCGCATCATCCGTGAAACCGGCGCCCTGGCCTCGGCCCTGGGCGGCATCGAGGCCATGGTCTTCACGGCGGGCATCGGCGAGAACAGCGTTCCGATCCGTGAACGGGTCTGCCTGGGCCTGGCCTGGCTGGGCGTGCAACTCGACCCCGCGGCCAACGCGCGCCACGGGCCGCGCATTACCACCCCCGACAGCCGGGTGTCGGTGTGGGTCATTCCCACCGACGAAGAGCAGATGATCGCCCGCCATACGCTCGCCGCCCTGAACGGGCGCTGAGGACTGCCGGCCTGCGCGCGGCGGGGCGGG
>DAOTYR010000121.1:0-7278 GCA_034434655.1 Chloroflexaceae bacterium | reverse complement strand
CCCCATCCCCCTGCTTGAGGGCCAGACCCTCCCTGCGGGCGGGGCTATGGGAGAACCTGGTTCCCCCATGTTCACGTTAGACGGTCATGCGCATGGCGCGCAACGCCGCGATGAAAACGGCCCGGGAACGCGGGCGGCCCGCCCTCGTCGCGTCTCCGCGGGCAAGGTGATTGCCCCCCTCCCCAGCCCTCCCCCCGCTGGGGGGAGGGAGTCCGGCTCCTCCCCCCAGCGGGGGGGTTAGGAGGGGGGGTCAGCGCCGCATACGCGTAGGTGAGCAGCTTATTTTCACCTCAGCCGTCCATGCGGCTCCGCCGCACAACGCCGTAATGAACATAAGGTTATTCTTGGGAGGGCTACGCCCTCCCAGACCCTCCCGTAGGTCGGGGCCCGGGTGCGCGGGCCTCCGGCCCGCATCCGCAAGGGGATAACAGGGTTCTCCTGGGAGGGCTTTGCCCTCCCAACCCCTCCCACCGGGTGGGAGGATGGGGCAACCGGGTTTCCCCATCCCCCTGCGTGCGGGCTGCGCCTTCCCAACCCCTCCCACCGGGTGGGAGGATGGGGCAACCGGGTTTCCCCATTCCCCCTGCGCGCGGGCTGCGCCTTCCCAACTCCTCCCATCGGGTGGGGGCGTGGGGCAACCGGGTTTCCCCATCCCCCTGCGGAGCGGGGGTATGGGGGAACCTGGTTCCCCCATGTTCACGTTAGGCACGCCACAGAAACTCAGGCCGGGCGAGCAGGCACACGAGACCGAGCAACTGCCACGGGCGTAGCTATCGCCGCCAGAAGGCTTGACGCGGAGGGCTTCTGCGCATCGGGCACGGGGCTCTCACGTTCGCCGATGCACGGGCAAGACGCGGGCAGGGTGGAGAACGACTGTCTGCCGAACGGCAGTGCCATCCCTGTCCACCGAGGCGATGAGGGAGACGGTCACTTCCCCAGGGTCGCGAGGAACTCGGCGTTATTCCTGGTCTTCGCCATACGCGCGAGCATCAGTTCGGTACCCTCGTTATCGCCGACCATGCTGACCATGCGCCGCAGGGCATACGTCTGGCGCAGCGTGGTGGGATCGAGGAGCAACTCTTCACGGCGGGTGCTGGAGCGCTGGATATCAATCGCGGGGAAGATGCGCTTCTCGGCCAGTTTGCGGTCGAGGTTGAGCTCCATATTCCCGGTGCCCTTGAACTCCTCGAAAATGACATCATCCATTTTGCTGCCGGTATCAACCAGACAGGTGGCGATAATCGTCAACGAGCCGCCCTCCTCGATGGCGCGGGCCGAACCGAAGAAGCGCTTGGGTGGATAGAGCGCAGCGGGATCGATTCCACCGGAGAGGGTGCGCCCCGACGAGGGCATCGCAATGTTGTAGGCCCGGGCGAGGCGGGTGATCGAGTCCATCAAGATCGCCACGTGCCGACCGTGCTCCACCTGGCGCCGGGCGCGTTCGAGGGTCAGTTCCGCGACCTTGATGTGATCCTCGACCGGCTCATCGAAGGTAGCGGCGATCACCTCGCCCTTGACCGAGCGGCGCATATCGGTAACTTCTTCAGGACGCTCGCCGATGAGCAAGACGATCAACTGGACATCGGGATTGTTGGTGGTGATGCCATTGGCGATCGCCTTGAGCAGCATCGTCTTACCGGCCTTGGGCGGGGCGACGATCAGGCCGCGTTGCCCGCGCCCGATGGGGGCGATCAGATCGACCAGGCGCGTGGAGAGGATATTCGGTTCGGTAGCGAGCACCAGTTGTTGAAACGGATGGACGGGGGTCAGGCGTTCAAAGATCGGGCGTTTCTGGGCCTCTTCGGTGGGAACGTCATTGACCTTCTCGACCCAGAGGAGCGAGGGATAGCGTTCGCCTTCGCGCGGCGGGCGCACGCGCCCGGTAATATGATCGCCGGTGCGGAGGCCGAAGCGCCGGATCTGCGATTGGGCCACATAGACATCGTCAGGACCGGGCAGCAGGCGCGGGCCGCGCAGGAAGCCGAAGCCTTCGGAGCCGATCTCAAGGATGCCGCTGCCAGTCGCGGTTACGGCGCTCTCAGGGGGTTGGACATTGTCAACCGCGGCGCCATTCTGGGTTGCCGCGCCATTCTGGGTCGCGGCCTCATCGGTGGCGGCGCTTTTCTTTGATGTACGTGCCATATGCTTGTTATACTCCCAGGAGATACAAAGTGAACTAACGTGAACATACGCCCTCGGCGAGGGGTGTGGGGAAACCGGGTTTCCCCACGCCCCCGCCCCGCAGGGGGATGGGGAAACCCGGTTTCCCCATCCCCCCACCCGGTGGGAGGGTTTGGGAGGGCTGCGCCCTCCCAGGAAGGATGTTCATCCCGTCGGTGTGCGGCGGAGCCGCATGGACATCTGATACCAGAATCGTGTAGGATGCATGCCTGCCGGGGCAACCCGGGGTCGTTCCAGGATGTTCCTGGCGCGCCGGAACGGCGCGCGTCCCCGCGCGGCCCGAGTGCCGCGGGCGTCTTGCCCGCATCTCGCGCTGGGGACCTATCACGGGAGCGTGGGCAGCGTGCCCGTGGGGCCGCCCCGCCAGGGCGGGATGCCCGCGCTCCGTGGCAACCAGCGTAGATTGGGGACGAACGCCGGTGTCCCGCCCGGCGTATTCTCGTGGATTTGAGAGAACACCCGCAGCCGGAGCAGAGGATGTTGGGGAGAGCAGAGCCTTTCCGGGCCCTCCCGTTCAAGAACTTGCTGAATGTGCCACTAGCATTGTGGATCGACCAGCGGGCAGCGTACCTGTTCACTTCTGGGGTAACACCCGCGCCTGGGAGCGCGGGCGTCCCGCCCTCAGTCGCGTCTCCGCGGGCACGCTGCCTGCGCTCCCAGGAGACATGTGAACACGTACCGGGCAGCGGCATGATCCCCTTCGATACCGGGGAAACCAGCCACTGGCAGGCGCCGGGTCAGGTTGGGGCGCGAGGCGGCACAAGGGCCGCCCGCGCCTGTGCGAGACAGGGAACCGTTCAGGGATGAACGTTAGAGGAGGGCGAAGCCGGACTCAGGCCATCGCGGACTCAGTGCTGTCGGGCAGCAATTCGTCGGTGGCGGAGTCATCATCCTCGGGCAGGGCAGGCTGTTCGCCACCCTCGAGATAGCCGGCTCTGGCGAGGTGGGTACGGATCTCCTCTACCCCCTTGGGGCCAAGGTTACGAATGCCCTGCAATGCGCGCTCGTCAAGTTCGAGCAATCGCCCGATGGTGGTGATATCGGCGCGACGCAGGCTGTTGTAGGTGCGTGTACTGAGGCCCAGTTCGTCGATCGTGCGGTTGTACACATCGGGAGGAATGGCGCGACCAGCGGGCGTGGGCAGTTCGGCGACCGGCTCGGGCTGATCAAAGGCGGCAATGCGCCCGAAGTGCTGGCTCAATACCTGAGCGGCATGGCCCAGCGCATCGCCGGGCTTGATCGTCCCGTCGGTCCAGATCTCGATGACCAGGCGTTCCAGCGCCTGATCATTCTCGCTTCCGATACGCTCGACGAGAAAGTTCACCTGCGGGACGGGATTGAAGAGGGCGTCCACGGCGATCTCGCCGATGTTCAGGCCGCTGTTGTTATCGGCCAGGCTCGTGCCGCGTCCCCGCTCCGCTGTGAGTTGCATCTCCAGCACCGAGTCGTCGTCAATCGTGCAGAGGTAATGGTCGAGGTTGACAATCTCAACCGTGCTGGGGGCATCAATATCGCGGGCATAGACCGGACCGGGACCGCGCTTGATCACCTGCATCGTCACCGCGCGCTCGGAGTACGAGCGCAGGCGGATGCCCTTGACATTCAGGACCAGTTGCGTGCCATCTTCAAGCACGCCGGGAATGGTCGAAAATTCGTGGATCACCCCGCCGATCTTGATGCGGGTGATCGCGGCGCCGGGAATGGAGGATAACAACACGCGACGCAGGGCGTTTCCGAGGGGACCGGCGTGACCCACCTGCAGCGGCTCGATGGCAAACCGGCCGTAGTTGACGCCCGCCGCGACCAGGTGTACCCGTGGCTGGGCGACCAATAACTCCGTTTTTGGCATGGCTCTCTCGTCGTGTTCCCGTCACGCAACGGGGGATAAACGACAATGCGGGCGCACGCATCAGCGTCGCCCAAAATGCCCCTGATGGCTCCTTGCGATCACACTGAGACTATTGTACCGCATATTGGCAAAGATGCAAACCCGCATTCTGCGGATGTTGTGTCAAACCGCGTTCAAACCGGCGTTACCGTTTGCAGAGGCGCGGGGTGGCGCCGCGGGCGGGGGTGTGGGGAAACCCGGTTTCCCCACGCCCCCACGGGATGAACAAGGGTTGTTGCTGGGAGGGCGCAGCCCTCCCAAACCTTCCCAGGGGCCGGGGCCTGGGTGCGCGGGCCTCCGGCCCGCATCCGCAATGGGATACACGGGTTCTCCTGGGAGGGCAAAGCCCTCCCAGACCCTCCCGCGGGCGGGGGTGTGGGGAAACCCGGTTTCCCCACGCCCCCACGGGATGAACAAGGGTTGTTCCTGGGAGGGCGCAGCCCTCCCAAACCTTCCCAGGGGCCGGGGCCCGGGTGCGCGGGCCTCCGGCCCGCATCCGCAATGGGATACAAGGGTTCTCCTGGGAGGGCTACGCCCTCCCAGACCCTCCCGCGGGCGGGGGTGTGGGGAAACCCGCTTTCCCCACGCCCCCACGGGATGAACAAGGGTTGTTCCTGGGAGGGCTACGCCCTCCCAAACCCTCCCGCGAGCGGCCTATTTTCACATCAAGGAGCCGATCCGGCGGGGCGGCTGCCGGCGCTACCCTGTGCCCGGCTGCACCTCTGGCGTCTGGAAAGAAGGACTGGCCGGCTGGCGCGCGCGAAGGAGGCGGGCCGAGTTGGCCAGGATGCCCAGATCGGGCAGCGATTGCGCCGCGGCGGCCAGCACTGGCGGCAGGAGACCAATCGCGGCCAGACTCAACCCGACCAGGTTGTAGACCACGGTAAAGCCCAGGTTGAAGCGCACCACGCGCATCGTGCGTTGCGCCAGGCGCAGCGCCTCGGGCAGGAGCGTCCAGTCGTCGCGCATCAGCGCCACGTGGGCCGCTTCCAGGGCGATATCGCTGCCGGCCACCCCCAGGGCCACGCCCACATCGGCCTGGGCCAGCGCCGGGGCATCGTTGATCCCGTCGCCCACCATCACCACACGGTGTCCACGGGCCTGATACTCGCGCACGATGGCGATTTTGTCCTCGGGCAGCAGTTCGGCCCGGTACCCGACGCCGAGACGTTCGGCCAGCGCCGCGGCGGCAGGCGCGCTGTCGCCGGTCAGGATGACAATCTCACGAATGCCCGCCTGTCGCGCCTCGTCCAGGGCGCGGGCCACTTCGGGGCGCTCGCTGTCGGCGGCAGCCAGGACGGCCGCCGGTGTGCCGTCAAGCGTAACAACGAACAGCGTCCGTCCGGCGGCGGCCAGGGCCTCGACCGCGGGTGGCAGGCTGAAGCCGGGCGGCAGCAGCCGCACATTGCCGACCGCCACCTCTATGCCGTTCACCTCGGCGCGCACGCCCTGTCCGGGGAGCGCCGCGAACCGTTGCGGCGCCGGGATCGTCAGGCCGCGCTCAACCGCCGCCAGGCGCACCGCTTCGGCCAGGGGATGCTCGGAGTAGCGTTCGGCGCCCGCAGCCAGCGCCAGGACCTCGGCCTCCGACCGTTCGCCCAGGGCGAGCACCGCGATGATGCGCGGCCGGCCCAGGGTCAGGGTGCCGGTCTTGTCCACCAGCAGCACATCGGCGCGGGCCAGGGCCTCGAGGTAACGCCCGCCTTTGATCAGCAGACCCCGGCGAGCGGCCCCGCCGATGGCCGCCAGCACCGCCACCGGCGTAGCCAGGGCGAACGAACACGAGCAGGCCACCACCAGCACCGCCGCCGTCGCCAGCGGGTCGCGCCGGAGGAGCAGGGTCAGCGCGGCCAGGGTCACGACCACCGGCAGCAGCCAGGCGGCGAAGCGGTCGGCCAGGCGTTGCACGTCGGCGCGCCGGGCCTCGGCCTCCTCGACCAGGCGCACGACCTTGCCGAAGGTGCTGGCCTCCCCGACGCGGGTCGCGCGCACGCGCAGGCTGCCGAACTCGGCGATCGTGGCGGCGAAGACGTTCACTCCCGGCCCGGCTTCTACCGGCATCGGCTCGCCGGTAATCGCCGCCTGGTTGATCGTTGCCTGGCCCTCGATGACCGCGCCATCCACCGGGATCCCTTCGCCGGGGCGCACCACGACCACATCGCCGGGCCGCACGGCGGCGATAGGCAGTTCCACCTCGGCGCCCTCGCGTTCGACACGGGCGGTCTGCGGGGCCAGGGCGTCGAGCTGGCGCACCGCCCGCCGCGCCTGTTCGGCGGTGAAACGCTCCACGCCATCGCCAACGCGCATGAAAAAGACCACCACCGCCGCTGTCGCCCATTCGCCCACGGCCAGCGCTGCCAGCACCCCCAGGCTCATCAGCGTGTGCGCGGTCACCTGCCGGCGCACCGCCGCGCGGAGCACTCCGGCAAAGACCGGCCAGCCCGCCAGCATGACCAGACCGGCGCCGATCCAGAATGGCACCCTGGCGGTGATCGTTTCGAGCAGGCCCAACCATTCGCCCACGACCACCACGAACAGCACTGCCCCGAAGATCAGGCCGAAGAGCATCAGCGCGCGCCGCGCCACGGCCGCGCCCGCTTCGCCGCGGCCCTGTGGCGCCGGGGCCGCGGGGACCTGGTACCCCGCCGCTTCCACCGCCGCCCGCAACACCTCGGGCGTCACCCGGGCGGGATCGCCGCGAACGATGGCCTTCTCCGCCGCCAGCAGCACCGTCACCGCCTCGACCCCGGGCAGGCCGGCGATGGCCCGCTCGACGTGCGCGGCGCAGTCGGCGCAGTCCATGCCGCAGACGGGGATCTCGATCGTTTCGGCCATAGCTCTCTCGTGTGGCTTCACCACGCGCTCGCATGCGAGGGTCCGGGAGGGCGCGGCCCTCCTGGAAAGGGCGCGGCCCTCCTGGAAAGCGCAAACCGGGGTATTATACCATTGTTGATTGCCGATTTTGGATTGTGGATTGCCCCGCAGGGCGTCACCGTGCGATCCGGCACTCCGACCAATGCGGAAAGTTCAACAGGAAATGGTATTACTACAGTTGTAGGTGCTCCCCGTCGGGCTGAAAGCCCTCGGCTACGGGGTGCAAAGCCCACCTTCGTGGGCTACACAGGCCGCGCAGGTGGCCTTCGCAAACGCTAGCCGAGGCGTTTACGCCGACGGAAACGGATCATCTGCCGAAATACAACTGTAGTAGG
>DAOTYR010000120.1:0-5846 GCA_034434655.1 Chloroflexaceae bacterium | reverse complement strand
TTGCTGAGGGCTTCGAGTCCACCTCAACGCGATCAGAGCCTCCCCCCCTGCCGCACCGACATGCGCGGCGTGGGTATGCAGGCCGGCGGGCGCGACTGCTGGGTCAGGGTCACCGTGCGCACCGATTACCAGTTCATGTTCCCTCTCGCGCCCGCCTTTGGCAACAGTGTGCGCCTGGAGGCCGTGTCGGTGATGCCGATCCGCAGTTCGTACGCCAATACGCCGAATTAACCGGAGGGGGATGGGGAAACCGGGTTTCCCCATCCCCCCGCCCCCGGGAGGGTGTGGGAGGGCACAGCCCTCCCAGGAACAACCGTATGTACATTGCGGCGTGGTGCGGCGGAGCCGCATGGAGGGCTGGGAGCGCGGGCATCTTGCCCGCGGAGAAGCGACGGGGGCGAAACGCCCTCGCTCGCAGGCGCGTGGGTTACCCCAGGTGTGAACAGGTACGTTGGGAGGGTGCAGCCCTCCCGGTTCCTCAGATATCCGGCGGGGGCATGGGGAAACCAGGTTTCCCTACCTCATGCTGCCTTCAGCGCGTTCATCAGGTCGAGCGCGCCCTTCTTGGCGTCGGCGAAGAGCATCAACGTGTTCTCGGCGGCGAAGAGCGGGTTGGGGATGCCGGCAAAACCGGGGCTGAGGCTGCGCTTGATGACGATCACGCTGCGAGCCTTGTCCACGTTCAAAATGGGCATGCCGGCGATGGGGCTGTTGGGATTGGTGCGCGCCAGGGGGTTGACCACATCGTTGGCGCCGATCACAATGACCACATCGGTTTGCTCGAAGGTCGGATTGATCTCATCCATCTCCTTCATCTGCTCGTAGGGAATGTCGGCCTCGGCCAGCAATACATTCATATGGCCGGGCATACGTCCCGCCACGGGATGGATGGCGAACTCGACCTCCACCCCGCGCTCCTCGAGCATGAGCACCAGGTCGCGCACGGCGTGCTGGGCCTGTGAAACGGCCATGCCATAGCCCGGCACAATGACCACCCGCCGCGCCCCCTCCAGCAACAGGGCCAGTTCATCGGCATGGGCAGCCTTGACCTTGCCGGCGTAGACCTCATCGCTGCTCGCCGCCTCTTCGGAGGGCACCCAGATGCCGAAGAGCACGTTGGTGAGCGAGCGGTTCATCGCCTTGCACATGATATTGGTCAGGATGATGCCCGAGGCGCCGACCAGCGAGCCGGTGATGATCAGCGCGTTATTGTTGAGCACGAAGCCGGTTGCCGCCGCGGCCAGACCCGAGTAGGAGTTGAGCAGCGAGATGACCACCGGCATATCCGCGCCGCCGATGGGAAAGACCAGCGACAGGCCGAGGATGCTCGCGGTGACCACTAGCGCCCAGTAGGCCCAGGTGGCGCTCGGGTCAATGACCAGCCAGACGCCAAAGGCGGTGGTGAGGGCCAGGAGCGCGGCGTTGAACATCTGCGCCCCTTTGATACGGATATCGCCGGCCAGGCCCTGCAACTTGGCGAAGGCCACCAGGCTGCCCCAGAACGTCACCGCGCCGATCAGCCCCGAGGCGGCCGTGGCGATGGTGAACTGCAACGGGACGCCGGCGGCGCGCGCCAGCGTCTCCATGAGCGCCGCGCCGGCGACCAGGGTCGAGGCGATGCCGCCGAAGCCATTGAGCAGGGCCACCATCTGGGGCATATCCGTCATCTGCACGCGCCGGGCCATCACCGCGCCGATCCCTGCCCCCAGCACCACGCCGGCGATGATCCACTCGTAGCGCACCACATGCATATCGAGCAGCGCGGCCACCACGGCGATCAGCATACCGATCGCTCCGAGGCGATTGCCCCGCACCGCCGTGCGCGGATGGGTCATGCCCTTAATGCCAAGAATAAACAGCACTGCGGCAATCAGATAGGCCAGATTGATCAGATTCTCACGCATCGCCGTCAATCCTTCCGCCGGAACATCGCGAGCATGCGCTCGGTCACCAGAAAGCCGCCCACCACGTTGATGGTCGCGAACACCACCGCCAGGAAGCCCAGGATCGTCGTCAGAAGGGAGATCTGGGCCCCCGCCGAAATCACCGCCCCCACCAGGGTAATGCCGGAGATCGCGTTCGAGCCGGACATCAACGGGGTATGCAGCGTCGGCGGGACCTTGGTGATGATCTCGAAGCCGACGAAGATGGCAAGCACAAAGACCGTCAGCGAAACGACCAGCAGTTCCACGGATGTCTCCTCACAGGTTTTGGTCAGACTTCATAGTTTAGAGATGGGCATTCCCTCAGTTGGATCGCCGCTCCATAGCTTCCTCACGACTCTGGAGAGGTGGGCCATGGGCGCAATGCATGCACCGGTTCACGACGGAACCGTATCGGTCTGGGTGAGCAACTCGCGGAGGCGCGGGTTGGTGATGGCGCCATTGTGGGCCACCAGCGTCTCGCGCACAATCTCATCGTCGGTATCGAGGGCCAGACGGCCATCCTTGACCGCGAGTTTGAGCAGATTAACCAGGTTGCGGCTGTAGAGCTGGCTGGCGTGATTAGGCACTGTGGAGGCGATGTTCGTCGGGCCGATGATCGTCACGCCGTACTCCACCACAATTTCATTCGGGCGCGTCAACTCACAATTGCCGCCGTGCTCGGCGGCCAGGTCAACGATCACCGAGCCGGGCTGCATCCCGGCGACCATATCGCGCGTAATCAACACCGGGGCGCGTTTGCCAGGAATGGAAGCGGTGCTGATCACGGCGTCGTTGCGCGCCACCACTTCGCGCATCAACTGCCGCTGGCGCCGGTAGAACTCCTCGCCCTGGGCCCTGGCATAGCCGCCCTTGTCCTCGCTATCGCCGGTCTCCAGGGGCAGTTCGACGAACCTGGCCCCGACGCTCTCCACCTGCTCCTTCACCGCCGCGCGCACGTCATAGGCCTCGACGCGGGCGCCCATGCGCTTGGCGTGCGCGCAGGCCTGCAGCCCGGCCACCCCGGCGCCAATGACAAAGACCCGCGCGGGGTTGATCGTGCCGGCGGCGGTCATCAGCATGGGGAACATGCGCGGGAGATGCAGAGCTGCCAGGATTGAGGCCTTGTACCCGGCAATGGTGGCCATGGACGAAAGCGCGTCCATACTCTGCGCGCGGCTGATGCGCGGCACCAGTTCCATGGCCAGGGCGCTCACGCCCCGCTCGGCCAGAGCGGCGACCTGCCGCGGGTCCCAGAGCGGATCAAGGAAGGCCAGAATGGTCTGCCCGGCGCGCAGGAGCCGCAGATCCCCTTCGGCCTGCAAGGGCGCCGCGCCGCCCGCGCGCACCTGGAACAGCACGTCGGCGGCGGCAAACACCTCGGCGCGCGAGGCGACCACCCTGGCGCCGCGTTCGACGTACTGCTCGTCGGGAAAACCGGCCCGCAGCCCGGCCCCGCTCTCGATCAGCACCTCTACCCCCAGCTTCTTGAGCGTGGGCACATCGCCAGGCACTAGCGCCACACGCTGCTCTCCGGGAAAGACCTCTTGTGGAACGCCAACAATCATGGATACCCCCGTGCACGATGCGACAAACGCTCGCCGCTAATGATCCACGGAGCAGTTCGCACGGCGCTGTGCAAGCCCCTTTCATACCCTGGACTTGCCCTGGGCACTTGAGACCTCAAGTATACCACACCTCGGCGCATTTGGGAATTGCTTCACAGATACTAAAACGGTTGACGAGCGCCCCACGGATCTTTATACTGTCTGGTATCCATCGGCCACGAAACGAAGAGCCTGTTCACATGCCACCTCTCGGCCCGATGCTCCGGCCAGAGCGATCCGGAATTATCTGGACAGGCAGAAGTGTCTCGCGCCAGCGTATGTACCCTGCTTCCGGGCCACACAATCCGCCGGCTGCCACGCCCGCGTCTGCAGTGGAGCAGCGCCCCGCCGACGTCGCGCTCGCGGCGCGGCGCGAAGGGGGCGTCTTCGATCCGCTCGATGCGCTCACCGGCCACGCTGCCCAACCACGCGCGGCTGCAGCGCGCCTGGGCGGGCCGGCGCTGGCGTTGAGCGGCGCGGCCCTCGCCGCGGCGGCCCAGCACCTCTTTCTGCACCGCGCCGCCTTTTCGTGGACGGCGCTGGGTCTGGCGGCGCTGGCGACCGCGGCCATCGGCCTGGCCTTCGCCGGACGGCGTTTGTGGTGGGCGCGCGGCGCCGGCCCCGCGGAGCCCCGCCGCGACACAGCCGCTCTCCCGCTGGCCCCCTGGCGGGTCGGGTTGCTGCTGGCCGTGGGCCTGTTGATGCTGCTGACCCTCGCGGCCCTGGCCAGCGCGCAGCCTGCCCCGCCGCAACCGGATCTCAACTGGACCTTCGCGCCCTGGGCGGCGGCGGTGGCTTGCTATCTGGGGGCCATGGCTGTCGCTCCCCCAGGGGCGCGGCGCCCGCGTTTCGCGCTCGCGGCCCTGCTCATCCCCCTGGCGATCGGGGCGCTCGCTCTGCCGCTGCGCGTCTGGAACCTCGGCGCCATCCCCCCCACCCTGAGCGGCGATGAGGGGTCGCAGGGGTTGGAGGCCCTGCGGGTGCTGGCGGGGGGCATTCAGAACCCCTTCAGCACCGGCTGGCTCGGCGTGCCGACACTGAGTTTCTACTTCAACGCCCCGAGCATCGCTCTGCTTGGCCAGAACGCTGCGGCCCTGCGCCTGCCCTGGGCGCTCATCGGCGTCGCCACGGTAATCGCCGCCTACGCCCTGGTCGCGCGGCTGCACGGCCGCACCCTGGCGCTGATCAGCGCCGCGCTCCTGGCCGGGTATCACTACCACATCCACTTCTCGCGGCTCGGCTCCAACCAGATCGCCGATGGTCTCTTCGCCACCCTGGCCTTGCTCTGTCTCTACCGGGGCTACGACCGGCGCAATCCCTTCGATTACGCCCTCTGCGGCGCGGTGATCGGCGTCGCGCAGTACTTCTATGCCGGGGCGCGCTTCGTCGCCATCCTGATCGTTGTGGCGCTGGCGGCGCTGGCCCTGCGCGATGGGCGGGGCTTCTGGCGCGAGCAGGGGTGGGGCGTGGCCATCCTGGCGGGCGCGGCAGTGCTCAGCGCGGCGCCGATGATTCAGTACGCCTTCCGCTTCCCCGATGAGTACAACGCCCGGCTCAACGCGGTCGGCATCATCCAGAGCGGCTGGCTGGAGCGCGAGCAGGTCATTCGGAACCAGGGGGCCGCGCCGATCATGATCGACCAGTTCTGGCGCGCTGCCCTGGCCTACAACGCCTACCCGGACCGCACGGTCTGGTACGGTTCGCCGCGCCCGCTCTTCGACCTGGCCCACGGTGCGCTCTTCATCCTGGGGTTGGGGTTCGCCCTCACGCGCCTCTTCGACCGGCGGATCTTCCCCCTGGTGGCCTGGTGGGGCGGGGCCATCGTTCTGGGCGGGATGCTCACCGAAAGCCCCCCCTCGAGCCAGCGTCTGGTGACCACGGCCATCCCGGCGATCGTGTTCGTGGCCCTGGGACTGGCTTTGCTGGTTCAGGGCCTGGGCCAGGCCCTGGGCGCGCCGCGCCCCGCGCGCCTGGCGCCCGTCCTGGGCGTCGCCACGGTGGCCCTGGCGGCCTTGAGCGCGCGCTACTACTTCGTTGAGTATACGCCCACGCGGGTCTATGGCAACCCCAACGCCCTGCTGGCCACCGAACTGGCCCATTACGCCAACGACCATCTCCCGCCCGGCAGCCGGCTGGTCTTCTTCGGCTGGCCGCGCATGGATACTCATTTCGGCACGCTTCCCTACCTCGCCCCGCGCATCGAACGGGTCGACGTGTATGATCCGCTGCGGGAACCACCAGGCCCAACCCTTGTCGCCCGCGACCACCCAACCGCCTTCGTCTTCGTGCCCGAGCGGGCGGGCGAACTGGGGTTGGT
>DAOTYR010000119.1:0-3130 GCA_034434655.1 Chloroflexaceae bacterium | reverse complement strand
GATGGATTCGGCGGCGCGCGCGGCTACCCGGTGCCGCAGCGTTCCAACGCTCGCTCCTACGATCCGGAGCTGGCCCGCCGGTTGTGGGAGGTCTCCGAGCAACTGACCGGCGTGCGCTACGCCTTCCCTGCCGAGGTTTACGCGGCGGATTAAGTGTTCACATGTCTCCTGGGAGCGCGGGCGGCCCGCCCGCGTTGCGTCTTCGCGGGCAAGATGCCCGCGCTCCCAGCCTATGTTCACATCAGCCGTCCATGCGGCTCGCGCCGCACAGCGACGGGATGAAAAAAGGTTCTTCTCGGGAGGGCTACGCCCTCCCAAACCCTCCCAGGGGCCGGGGCCTGGGTGCGCGGGCCTCCGGCCCGCGTCCGCGGGGGTATGGGGAAACCGGGTTTCCCCATACCCCTCGCCGCTTATTTTCACGTTAGCCGTCAATGCGGCTCCGCCGCACACCGACGGGATGAACATAGGTTGCTCTTGGGAGGGCTTTGCCCTCCCAAACCCACCCACCGGGTGGGGGTCTGGGGAAACCCGGTTTCCGCAGACCCCTGCGCAAGGGCTGCGCCCTCACCTTCCTGGGGGCGGGGACGTGGGGAAACCCGGTTTCCCCACACCCCTCGCCGAGGGCTTATGTTCTCGTCAGGCCACATTCGCGCGGCGCACACCGCCCGAGGCAAGCGGGGGATATGGGGGAACCTGGTTCCCCCACAGTAACAAGACCCTCACTCCGCGTGAAGCCCTTCGCTCCTCTCGCGTCCCTCGGATGTGCTACCCTGGAGGCAGGCGGCAACGTGCCGCTTTCTTGGCATGCTCAAGAAAAGGTAGGGCCACTATGACCGAGCGCATGTACGATCAGGGCTACAAGGAGGTTCCGGTACGTCTCCGGATTGACCGTCTGACCCTTGCCGGCAGCCTGGTCCGCCCGGCGGAGGCCCGGGGTCTGGTCATCTTTGCCCACGGCAGCGGCAGCAGCCGCTTCAGCCCGCGCAACCGCTTCGTGGCCCAGCAGTTGAACCAGGCCGGTTTTGCCACCCTGCTCTTCGACTTACTTTCGGCTGACGAAGAGGCCCGCGACGCGATCACGCGCCATCTGCGCTTCGATATTCCACTCTTGAGCCATCGCCTGCTCCAGGCGACCGAGCAGGTGCGCGCCTTGCCCGAAACCAGCGCCCTCACATCGGGCTACTTCGGGGCCAGCACGGGCGCCGCGGCCGCCCTCATTGCCGCCGCGGAGCGCCCGGAGCTGGTCGCGGCGGTCGTCTCGCGGGGCGGGCGCCCCGACCTGGCCGCGGCGCACCTCAAGGCGGTGCGCGCACCGACGCTGCTCATCGTCGGCGGAGCCGATCGCGAGGTGCTCGCGCTGAACCAGGCCGTGCTGCCGGCCTTGCCGCCGCAGTCGTCGCTGGCAATCGTGCCCGGAGCCACCCATCTCTTCGAGGAGCCGGGCGCGCTGGAGGAGGTGGCGCGCCTGGCCGCCGGGTGGTTCACGCGCTGGCTCCAGTGAGGGGTAGGGCAACCAGCTTGCCCCGCCCGGGGGAGGATCACATGCGCCACGACGCGCCAGCATCGCCTGCTCACGTCACTCTCGCCCTGTGCGGTGACGTCATGACCGGGCGCGGCATTGATCAGGCGCTCCCGCATCCCGGCGACCCGGCGATCTACGAGCCGTTCATGCGCAGCGCGTTGGACTATGTCGCCCTTGCCGAACGGGTGAACGGCCCCATTCCCCGGCCGGTTGATCCCGCCTACCTCTGGGGCGACGCCCTGCCGCTGCTCGAGCGCGAGGCCCCCGACGCGCGCCTGATCAACCTCGAAACCGCGGTCACGACCAGTGCTACGCCCTGGCCCGACAAGGGCATCACCTACCGCATGCATCCCGCCAATCTGCCTTGCCTGACCGTGGCGCGAGTGGATTGCTGCGTGCTGGCGAACAACCACACGCTCGACTGGGGCCGCGCGGGACTGTGCGAGACCCTGCGCAGCATGCGCGAGGCGGGCATGCGCACCGTCGGGGCCGGCCTGGATCGGGTTGAGGCCGCCGCGCCCGCGGAGTTTGGGTGGCCGGGGCGGGGCCGTGTGCTGGTGTGGGCCTGGGGCCTGCCCTCCAGCGGTATTCCCTTCAGTTGGGCCGCCACCGCGGAGCGCGCCGGGGTCAACCTGCTTGAGGATCTCTCGCCCCGCAGTCTGGCCCATGTGGCGGAGCAGATCCGCGCCGCGCGCCAATCGGGCGACCGGGTGGTGGTCTCGCTGCACTGGGGCGGCAACTGGGGCTATGCCATCCCTCCCGCGCACCGCGACTTCGCCCGGCAGTTGATCAGCGTCGCCGGGGTTGATCTGGTCTACGGGCACTCCTCCCACCATCCTCTGGGCATGGAGGTGTACCAGGAGCGTCTGATCCTCTACGGCTGCGGCGACCTGATCAACGACTACGAGGGCATCGTCGGCTACGAGGAGTACCGGCCCGACCTGGGCGTCATCATCCTCGCCACCCTGGCCGCCGATGGGCGTCTCGCGCGGGGACGCCTGCTGCCCTTCCGGCGCCGGCGCTTCCGCCTGTGGTGCGCTACCCACGACGAAGCCGCCTGGCTGGCCCGGCGCCTCAGCCGCGTCAGTCGTCAGGGTGGCGTTACGTTGGAACTTCAGGCTGATGCGACCCTGGAGCTGCGTTGGAGGGGTGGAGGTGTAGAACCAAAACCTTGCCAATAAGCTCTTCGCCCCCACCCCAACCCTCCCCCGCTGGGGGAGGGAAGTGGGCGCCTCCCCCCAGCGGGGGGAGGTTGGGAGGGGGGCCATGTCGCGCGCAGCGCCTTATTGGCAGGTATTGCTCCTAACCTCCACTCGCTGGGGGATCCGCACTCCCGCCCGCAGCGGGGGAGAGGCGGGAGTCATCGTATCTGAAAAGTATGGAGCGTGGATTCGATAGCGGTCTGTCCCCCTCCCCACCGCCACGCTCCCCCTACCCCTTCACCACCAGCAACGGCTCCAGGCGGGCGACGATGCGCGCCAGCCCGGCCCGGTCCACCACTGCCACCACGTCGTCCACCGATTTGTAGGCGAACGGGGCCTCTTCGGCCAGGCCGGCCATGCTCCCGGCGCGGACGTGGATGCCCTGGTTGGTCAGTTGTTTCCGCAG